>CAKQJJ010000224.1 GCA_934247335.1 uncultured Clostridia bacterium
GTTGAATATCATCTGAAGCGCAGGTATTTCGATTACGGCAAATTGCAGAATTATTCCCACGAAGAACGCCACGAACATCATTATATTTCCGCTTCCGAATACCGCGAACGACGATTTTTCGGTGTTGCGCATCGCGAACATATGGAACAGTTCGCCGAACGCAAGCGTGGTAAACGCCATTGTCTGAGCCTGATGAAGCACTGCGGGATTCGATTCGGCAATAGCTTTTATCGCGGAGAACGAATAGGCTCCGTTAAGCCAGAACGCGGTGAGATACGCGACGAGCACCGAAACGGTAAGAATTGCGCCGCGCACGAGAATAAGTCGCATTCCGCCGTGAGCAAACACGCTTTCGTTGGGATCGCGGGGCTTTTCGTCAAGCACGTCGCCGGTTGTTTTATCCATGCCGAGTGCGATTGCGGGCAAACTGTCGGTTATAAGGTTTATCCACAACAGATGGATGGCGATAAGCGGCGCGGGAAGTCCGACGCAGATTATCAAAAACATTGCCAGAACTTCCGCGATATTACTGGAAATAAGGAAGTATATCGTCTTTTTGATATTGGCAAAAATGCCTCTGCCCTCTTCCACGGCTTTTTCTATCGAAGCGAAGTTATCGTCGGTGAGAACCATGTCGGCTGCGCCCTTGGCTACGTCGGTACCCGTAATGCCCATTGCGATGCCGATATCGGCGGCTTTAAGGCTGGGAGCGTCGTTTACGCCGTCGCCGGTCATTGCGCAGATATTGCCGTTAGCCTTGAACGCTTTTACGATGCGAACCTTGTTTTCGGGTGAAACGCGGGCAAATACTCTTGCGGTTTTGCACGCTTCGCGCAGCTGTTCGTCGGTCATTTCGTCCACTTCGGCGCCCGTGCGGCACTGAGTTTTTTCTTCACAAATTCCGAGTTCTCTCGCAATGGCAAACGCGGTGTCCTTGTGGTCGCCGGTTATCATGACGGTTACTATTCCGGCGTGCTTGAACTTTGCCACGGCGCCTTTGGCTTCGGGACGGGCGGGGTCTACCATGGCGGTTAAGCCGACGAACGTCATTCCGTCTTCGTCGGGAACAGCGGTATCCTTGACGGCAAGCGCCAGAACGCGCAGCGCTCTGTCCGAAAACGCCGCGTTGACTTCGTAAATGCGAGCAACGTCCTGCTCGGTGAGCGCGCGTTTTTCTCCGTTTATAAGGATATGCGAACATCTCGACAAAACCGAGTCGATTGCGCCTTTGGTGAAGCCTACCGAGCCGCCGTTTTCCGAATGCACGGTGGTCATCATTTTGCGCACGCTGTCAAACGGCAATTCGTTTATTCGGGGCGAATCGCTTTCGAGCGCGGCTTTTTTCATGCCGAAATCGCCTGCGAAATTGACAAGCGCGATTTCGGTCGGGTCGCCGTAAACGCCCTCGTCCACGGTTGCGTTACAGCACAGGCACATGCCTCTCGCGAGAAGTTTGAGTTCGGCGTTCTGTTCGGAAGCGAACGAGTCGCGAACGAATATTTTATCGTCGGCGTACGCTTCGACTACGGTCATTTTATTCTGAGTAAGCGTGCCGGTTTTATCCGAACACACGACGGACACGGCTCCGAGCGTTTCGACCGACGGCAGTTTGCGGACTATCGTATTTGCTTTTACCATTTTCTGAACGCCGAGCGCAAGCACTATGGTGACTACCGCGGGTAATCCTTCCGGGATAGCGGCTACCGCAAGCGAAATTGCCGAAAGCACGGCTTCGACGTACGCTTCTATCTGAGTGCCTCTGCCGTCAACGAATATCCACACGATATCGGCGATAAGCACAGCGACCACTATCGCAAGCGTGATAAGTCCAAGCGTTTTGGACAGTTTTGCAAGCACTTTCTGAAGCGGAGTGGCTTCCTCTTCTTCGTCGTCCAGCGCGGAGGCGATTTTGCCTATTTCGGTTTCCATTCCTATGCCGACCACGACGCCCAGTCCTCTTCCGTAAGTTACCGGAGTAGACATATAGGCGCAGTTGGTTCTGTCTGCGACGCCCACGCCCTCGGAAAAGGTTACGGACGCGTCTTTTTCCACCTGAGTGGACTCGCCGGTAAGGCTGGATTCGTCGGTTTTCAAGTTATACGTTTCGATTAAACGAAGGTCGGCGCCTATCGTGTCGCCTTCTTCCAGAACCACTACGTCGCCGTAAACGAGGTCTTCCGACTTGATTTTACGGCGTTTTCCGTCGCGGATGACGGTAGTTTCGGGGCTGGAAAGCTTTTTAAGCGCTTCGAGCGACGACTGCGCTTTCATCTCCTGAACCGTGCCGATTATCGCGTTGATAATGACGACGCCCATTATTATGATTACGTCGGGCCAATCGCCCACTTCAAAGAAGTTGAATTTGTTGCCTTGCTTTATCCAGTTTACCGTTTCGTAAATCGACACGGCGACGGTAACCAGTATTGCGG
>CAKQJJ010000225.1 GCA_934247335.1 uncultured Clostridia bacterium
GCCGTATTCTTTGTAAAACGCTTCGCTAAGCTCGATTCCGTTCATAGATTTCCTTGGCGTTTTTTTCAAGCTCGGCGTCGAAATAAAATCTGCCGTAGTACGAAAACGTGGGAGCGCATTTTTCACACACGAAAGCGTAGTAGCCGTTTCGGGGAAGCGAAGGCGTTTCGAGCAATTTCTGCGCTTTTTCGAGGCAGTCGGAAATTTCCTCGTCGCCGTTTTCCAAACCGTCGCGCTTTTCGTACATATTGGCGAGATTAAGCCACGAAATAGCCGATTCGAGTTCGCCGTACTCGTTTTTCATCATGATATCTATCGCTTTTTTATATGCGGTCTCCGCCTCGTCGAACTTGTCGAGATCTGTGAGATTTAGCGCCATATTGTTGTACAATCCGCCCATTTTCGGCGCGGTTTCGGACAGGTTTTCGGATAGAATCTGCGCCGCTTTTTCAAACAGGGGCGACGCCTTATCGTTTTCGCCGAAAGCTTTGTATACGGTTGCGGCGTTTAAAAGCGCGGTTCCGAAAGCTTCGCCGCACTCTATGCCGATTTCCCGTCCGAGGGCGAGAGTTTGCTCCGCCGCGGCTATCGCTTCGTCGCGTTTGCCCATATTGCGGTACAAGCCCATAAGCTCGTTTTTAACGGCAAATTCGCCGCGTTTATCGCCCGCTTTTTCGGCTTCTTCTATCCAGTACAAAAGGTGTTTTTCGGCGCCGAGCGGGTCGCCTTTGCTTTCAAATTCGTCCAGGCGCGCTATTATTCTCATAACGGGAATGCTTTTGTCTTCGCGAACCTTGGGCGTGTCGAAATAATCGTCGTTGAACATTTTTTCTCCGTCTTAGTCAAAATTAAGCGCGGATTGTGCTCCACGCTTAAAATTTTTATTTATTTTGGTCGATGTAGGCGCACGCGGCAAGAGCGGCAATTGCTCCGTCGGAAGCCGCGGTTGCGACCTGACGGATCTTCTTCGAGCGGCAATCGCCGGCAACGAATACGCCTGCGGTTTTGGTGTTTACGTCGTCGGTAGCCTCGGCATAACCGCGGTTATCGAGCGAAACGAGGTTTGCAAATTTGTCGTTTTGCGGTTCCAGACCTACGGCAAGGAACACGCCCGAAAGCGGGTAGCTTTTTTCGGCGCCTTGCTGCTTTACTTTTATTCCGGTAAGCGCGCCTTCTCCTTCGTAACCTACGACGGTGCAGCCGTAATGCACGATTACGTTGTCCTTGTTTTCGATTTGTTCGATAAGCTTGGCTTCGCCGGTGAGAAAGTCGAGATTCTGGAAAACGTGCACGGTTTTACTTGTTTCGGACAGCAACAAAGCTTCCTGCAAAGCGGAATTTCCTCCGCCCACCACGCCGACGTCCGCGTCCTTAAAGAACGCTCCGTCGCACACGGCGCAGAACGATATTCCGTTGCCGATGAGTTCCTGTTCGCCTTCAAGTCCGAGCGTGCGGTGCTTTGCCCCGGTTGCGATTATCACGGTTTTGCCCGAAAAATCGCCGCCGTCGGTTTCCACCAGAAATCCGTTTTCGGTTTTTCTGACGGCAAGCACTTCCTGCATTTCAAACTCGGCGCCCTGAGCCATAGCCTGGTCCACCAATTTTTCGGCAAATTCGTTGCCGGATATTTCGGTGAAACCGGGAATATTTTCGACTTTGGGCGAAAAAGTAATTTGTCCGCCGAAGGTCTGCTTTTCGATGACCAGCACGCTTTTGCCTGCGCGCAGCGCGTATACGGCGGCGGTAAGCCCCGCGGGACCTCCGCCGATAGTTATTACGTCGTACATTATATTATAAACCTAAGTGCTTTTTGATTTCCGAGATGCCTGCGTATTTGCTTACGTTTCCGTTTTCGATTACGACAAGCGTGGGCGCCTGCATGATTCCGTAATGCTTTGCAAGTTCGGGTTTGTCGTTTGCGTAAATCTTTTCATACTTTACGCCCGCTTTATCCAGAATTCCGCACGCTATTTTGCAGTTGGGGCAGGTTGCGGTGGCAAACAGATAGGTAGCGTTTTCGATTACGTCTTTATCGGTGTTGTTGGGAACGGTATCGGTGCAGCAGCCGCATTCTTCCTTGTGGATTTCGTGCGTCAGGTGCGATCTGCCGATATCGTAGGTCTTTCTGTCCTTAAATTCCTGAGTTTTGCCTACGTTCCAGTTCTGAACGGGACGATAGTAACCGGTTATACGGCTGTACACTTCGGTAACTTCGCCGCATTTGGGGCATTTGTAGTGTTCGCCCGCGATATAACCGTGGTTTTTGCATACCGAATAGGTAGGCGACAGGGTGTAATAGGGCAGCGAATAGTTTTCGGCGATTTTGCGGACGAGATTTGCGGCGGCTTTCCAGTCGGGCAGGCGTTCGCCGAGGAAGGCGTGGAATACGGTGCCGGACGTGTAAAGAGTTTGCAGTTTGTCCTGAATG
>CAKQJJ010000226.1 GCA_934247335.1 uncultured Clostridia bacterium
ATAATCGCGTGACCGTTTGCTTTCCAGAAATCAAACCACATTTGTCTTAATTCTTTTGCCGTAATGTTTTTCATATTTATTGCCTCTTTTTCGTATTTTCAATTGAATAATATTTTTTCGATATCCGCGGCGTTTTCGGCGATAAAAGTCGGGTGCGAAGCTTCGGCTTCTTCTCTCGTGGTAAAACCGAATCCGTAAGTTACCGCTATCGTATCCAATCCGTTATCTTTGCCACCCTGAATATCGTATGGCGAGTCGCCTATCATTATACACTTTTTACCCAGCATTCCGCGTGCCACTATGGTTTTTTTATCGTTATCGGGGCGACCATCCTGCTCGGCCCCCACTACTTTGTCGAAATATTTGTTAAGGTTGAAATATCTGACGGTTGGGTCGAGGATGTATTGCGGCTTTGCGCTTGCCACTACCGTTTTTACGCCTGCGCTTCTCAGCTTTTCGATAAGCTCGAATATTCCGGGGTAAGGCTTTGCGAATTTATAGCCGTTTTCGTCGTATTCGCGGCGATAGACGTAAATGGCTTTCATAGCGGTTTGGTCGTCCATTCCGCAGTATTTTTTGAAGCTTACGAGAAGCGACGGACCGATGAATTTTTTAAGCGTTTCAGACGGAAGCGGCGGATAGTTCATTTCGGCAAGCGTGCGCGCTATGTTTGTAGTTATGCCCTCACCCGTGTCGAACACGGTGCCGTCAAAATCGAATATGGCTGTGTCGTATTTCATGTAGTAATTTCTCCGTCGTTTATATGGGGTGAAAAAGTTCGGTTTTCGTTACAGGGCGCAATCGGACAAGCCCTCTCCGTCACAATAGAACGTGCCACCTCTCCCGGAGGGCGAGGCTTTAAAAGGTGCGGACAGCCGGGGACGAAAGTCCCTACAATTTTAAAAACGAGCGTTTGTTTTTTCTCACAGCAAAAAAGCGTTGCGGGGTCCGGGACACAGTCGCGGTAGTAGTCACCGGCGACTTTTTTGCTTCTTTTTTCTTCGCCTGAAAAAAGAAGGTACCAAAACAATCCCTCAGTCGCCTGACGGCGCCAGCTCCCTTTGCTCAAAGGAGCCTTTAAATTAGGTTTATTTGTGCGAATACAATGTGCGTTTTCCAATTTGTAGAGCGGGGGCTTGCTCCCGCCGCCGTTCTATTCGGACAGCCGAGGACGTCTGTCCCTACATTTATAAGGTTATTTTACGATTTTGGGGAAATGCAGATTTCCCCAGCAGGCAAGCGACTTTGAGGAACCATTCACTGAAACTCAAAAGTTTTTTGCCTACTTTTTTCCAAAAAAGTACGGCGCAGCGGAAAGATGCGTTATTATTTACGACCGTAGCTGTCTTTCAGGCTGACGACCTGATTAAAAGTATTATCGCCGTCCTTGGTGTCCTTGCAGAAATAACCGATGCGCATAAACTGGAAGGATTGAAGCGGCTTGGCGGAAGCGAGATACGCCTCGCCCTTTGCCTTATAATCTACGCGCGAATTTTTGTTCATGCGCTCGGAGAAATCTTCGTGAACGCCATCGTAAGGCAGAAGCAGATAATCGTAAACTCTGGCGTCGAGATCGATGCAGTTTTTTGCGTCCACCCACTGAATAACGCCCTTTGCCTTTACTCCCGAATTATCCTCGCCGGAGTGCGTGCCTTCCACTATTTCGGCGTAAACGCGGGTAACGGTACCGTCCTGCTCGTCGTAGCCGGTGCATTTGACGATATACGCGCCTTTAAGACGAGTGTACGCGCCCACCGTCATACGCTTGTACTTGGGCGGAGGAACGACTTCAAAGTCGCTTTTGTCGATGTATAACTTATTGGAGAAAGTTACTTTTCTCGTACCGAGATCGGGATTGTTGGGGTTTATTTCAAAATCGATCTGCTCGGAATAGTCGTCGGGGCGATTGGTTATCACCAGTTCGAGCGGATTCAATACCGCCATGGCGCGCTCCGCGGTCATATTCAGCTCGTCGCGGATGCAGCTTTCCAGCTGTCCGGCTTCGACCTCGCTGTTGGCTTTGGCTACGCCTATACGCTCGCAGAATTCTTTGAGCGCCGTGGGCGTGTAGCCGCGTCTTCTCATGCCGGCAATAGTGGGCATACGCGGATCGTCCCAGCCGTCCACAAAGCCTTCTTCCACCAGCTTTTTAAGATAGCGTTTGCTCATTATCGTGCGTTCGATATTGAGGCGGGCAAACTCGTACTGATGCGGTTTTTTCTCGAACTCGCACTCGTTTATAACCCAGTCGTAGAAGGGGCGATGATCCTCGAATTCGAGCGTGCAGATGGAATGCGTAATGCCTTCCACCGCGTCCTCTATCGGGTGAGCGAAGTCGTACAAGGGGTATATGCACCACTTGTCGCCCTGACGGTGATGAGTGGCTTTAAGCACGCGGTAAATGATCGGGTCGCGCATGTTGATGT
>CAKQJJ010000227.1 GCA_934247335.1 uncultured Clostridia bacterium
ACAAATAGGTGCTTTGCGAAACCATAGTTACGTTTTTAAGTAGCGAATTTGTGTCGATTTTATCGATATCGATATCGTCGTAATTTATTTCGCCGCCGCTTCTCTCCCAAAATCTCAAAAGAAGTTTCAAAAACGTTGACTTGCCGCAACCGCTTTCGCCCACGATACCGATAATTTCGCCCTTTTCGGCGTGCATTTTAGCATCTTTCAGCACCTCGTTCTGTCCGTCGTAACTGAACGAAAGATCTTTTACGTCGAGTTTTTCGTAATCGAAATCTTTACCGCTTTTAACCGCATCCACCGCAGGTTTTTCCGCAAGAAGATTCAGCACTCTGTCACCGCTTGCGAAAGTCTGCGTCAGGTTGCCGGGAAGCGAACCTACCGCGATTACCGGACCGAACGACGAGAGTACCGTTACCATACCGATAATCATTCTGCCGAGCGACAAAACATCGTTTCTGACAAGCAAAATTCCCACCGCAAGCGTGATCAGCACGAACACCGACACCGTAAGTTCGATTGCCGAACCCGCGCGGGTGATGTTGTGTTTCATCTTCTTGGTTTCCGCAAGCAGTTCGTCCGAACGTTTATTGACTTCCTTTTCTCTTTCCTCGCCCGCATTGTTTAAAACAATGTCTTTGATACCCTTGATACTGTCAAGGAAGTATGCCGAGAACGAAGAAAATTCCGCGCGGTATTTTACGCCGCTTTCTTTGAGTCTGCCCGACGAAATAAGCGGAACTACAATGCCGATTGTAAGGAAACCTACGAGAGCCACGAACGCGAGATACCAGCTCGAAACGAACCCTACGAACAGGAACACAGCCGTAGATACAAGCACGGCAATACAGATGGGCGAAATGGTATGCGCATAGAAAACTTCAAGCGTTTCGATGTCCGAGGTGATCATTGCGATGATACTGCCCTTTTGTTTGCTTTCAAGTTTTGCGGGGCAAAGAACCCTTAACGCACCGAAGATTTTATCACGGAGAACCGCAAGAAGTCTGAACGCGATATAGTGATTGCTGTACTGCTCGAAATAGCGAAGCAGACCGCGAAGCACACCACAACCTATCGTAAGCCCGATAATCCACCCGTAAGAAAGCGCAATTGTTTCTCCGAGCGCCTTCGCAACTCCTACCGCGCCGAATATCGTTACGCCCATCGCGCAGACAAAGCCCACGCTTCCGTTTATAACGGCTAAAACCATTATGTAAGACAAACTGCCGAGAAGAGCAATCAGACTTGCCATAATCTTCGCGCCGCTTCTTCTCAAAGTCTTTTTCTGCGTACTCATTCTACCACCTCCGCATAAGCCTGTTCCAGCGTTTTCTGCGCAGTGAATAGGCGAGCGTATCCTTGCCGTGCCGCCATAAGCTTTTCGTGTGAACCGCTTTCCTTAATCTCTCCCTCTTCCATATAATAGATATTGTCTGCGGGAACGACGTTTGCTAAGCGGTGCGAAATAACGATAACGCTTTTGCTTTCCGAAATCGCCTTGATATTCTTCATAATAACGGCTTCGCTTTCGATGTCGATATTGCTTGTAGCTTCGTCGAAAACGTAAATATCTTTACCCGATACAAGCGCGATCGCAAGCGCAAGGCGTTGTTTTTGTCCGCCCGAAATGTTGTTCGCGTCCTCTGTGATAACCTTATCCAAACCGCCGTTTTCTTCGATAAACGCTTTCAGGTTCACCTTTTCGAGCGCGGCGAAGATTTCTTCATCCGAAACGTTTTCTTTCGCCATTTTGAAGTTATCTCTTACGCTTTCGTTGAAGATATAGGTGTTATAACTTACCGCCGAAAGGTGCGAATACCAATTCTCGCGGGAAAGCTTTTCAAGCTGTTTTCCGCCGACGGTCACGTCGCCCTTTTGCGGACGGAACGCGCCGATCAGCATATTGACAACCGTGGATTTTCCGCAACCGCTCTCTCCGACGATAGCCGTCATTCCCTTTTCGGGGAATGTCATATTCACGTTTTTCAGAACGTCGCGTTTGCCGTCGTAAGAGAACGTAACGTTTTCAAGTTTTATCTCTTTGCCGTCAACGGTTTCCGTTCCCCATTCGGGATCGGGCGTATTCAACAGCGAGATTATTTTTTTACCCGCGCTTGCGCCGTTCATAGCAACGTGGAATGCCGAGCCGAACGCACGAAGGGGCAGGAAAAATTCAACCGCCACAAGGCATAAGAACAATGCCGCAATCGGGTTCAATCCCCAAAACGCCACGCCGCTGATTGCAAGCGCAATGCCGACTCCCGCGCCGCCGTATGCAACCAAGTCCATTATCGTGGTGCTTGCAAGTTGCATTACGAGAACTTTCATCGTGATGACTCTGAATTCTTCCGCGCTTTCGTTTATTTTAACGTGCTGAGCCGCGTCTGCCTGAAAAATTTTGAGTTCTTT
>CAKQJJ010000228.1 GCA_934247335.1 uncultured Clostridia bacterium
CCCCCCCCCGCCCTACAAATCGAAAGATACACCCTGAACCCGCACAAATAAACCAAATTTAAAGGCCCCTTTTCGCAAAGGGGGCTGGCACCGCAGGTGACTGGGGGATCGCCTCACATATGGTTTGTATCGGCGAATGAAAAACATAATATTGTCGTTTGGTGGCGGGAGCAGTTCCCGCCCTACGATAAGAAGTCATTAGTATAACCCAAACGAAATTATCCTTTTTACAATACAACGCTTGCTTTTGCTTAAAACCACAATCGGACAGTCGGGGACGCCTGTCCCTACATTAAGAAAACGAGCATTTGTTTTCTCTCATACCCAAAAGCGTCGCGCCCTGCCCTACGAAAGAGGTCATTAGTTTATGCCAAAACGAAATTATCCGATTTAAAATACAACACTTTCTTTTTTCAAAACCTCTCTCGGTCAAGGAAAAACGCCTTCTTCCCGGCAAGGAAAAAAGGCGTTCTTATTTGCATTTGGTTTATCTTTTACAGCACTCTTGACAAAAATTCGCGCGTTCTTTCCTTTTTCGGGTGCGAGAAAATTTCCTCGGGCGAGCCTTCTTCCTCGATTACGCCCTCGTCCATAAACACGACGTGCGTGGCTATGTCGCGGGCAAAGCCCATTTCGTGCGTTACCACCACCATGGTAAGTCCGCTTTTTGCAAGATCGGTCATAACCGACAGCACTTCGCCCACCATTTCGGGGTCGAGAGCGCTGGTCGGCTCGTCGAACAGCAATACTTCCGGCTCCATCGCAAGCGCGCGGGCAATGGCTACGCGCTGTTTTTGTCCGCCCGAAAGCTGAGCGGGCTTTGCGTTTAAGTACGCGCTCATGCCCACGAGAGCGAGATATTTTTTGGCGCGTTCTTCCGCCTCATCGGCGCTTACTTTAAGCACTTTTCGCGGACCTATCGAGCAGTTTTTCAGAACGTTCATGTTGTTGAACAGATTGAACGACTGAAACACCATGCCCACTTTCCGGCGGAACACAGAGGCGTTGCCGGCGTTGACGATATTTTCGCCGCCGACGTAAATTTCGCCCGAAGAAGGCGTTTCAAACAGATTTATGCAGCGAAGAAGCGTGCTTTTGCCGCTGCCGGACGAGCCGATTATGCAGGTTACGTCGCCTTTATAAACGTCGAAATTGACGTCGCGAAGCACCTCGTGATCGCCGAAGTTCTTTTTTAAGTGTCGTATCGAAATGATTTCCTCAGCCATTGTTTTTGCCTCCTTCGGCTTTTTTCTCACGCGCGAACGAATCGGCGTCCATGTTCTGCGAACCGAGAACGGTATAGTTTTCGCCGCCGTCCATTTTCTTTTCGATAAGCCTGAGAACGCGCGTTATCGTAAACGTCAGGACGAAGTAAATGGCGGCAACCAGCAGGTAGGTGGCAAACGTGTTGAAGTTGATTGCCACTATGCTTTTCGCCTGGAAGAACAGTTCGGTAAAACCGATTACGTTCAGAACCGACGTATCCTTGACGTTTACCACGAATTCGTTTGCAACCGACGGCAGAATATTGCGAAGCGCCTGAGGCAGAACTACGTGCGTCATGGTCTGGAAATGCGTCATTCCTATCGCCGCCGCGCCCTCGAACTGACCTTTGTCTATCGAGATTATGCCGCCGCGCACTATTTCCGCCATGTACGCGCCAGTGTTTATCGAAACGATGATAAAGCCGGCAAGAATGGGATTTAGCGTGACTCCGCCGTTCATGAGCGCGAAGCCCCAGAAAATAACCATCGCCTGCACCATCATAGGCGTACCGCGGAATATCTCTATATACGCCGCGAATATCCAGTCGCCTATCTTTTTAAGCACCCTTAAAGCGGTGTTTTTGGGCGTAGGCATGGTGCGGTACATTCCGATAAGCATGCCTATGATAAGTCCGATTATCGTGCTTATCAGCGAAACCAGCAGAGTGTAGCCCACGCCTTTAAGCAGCCACGACCAGTATTTGGAGAGAATTCTGCCGACAGACTGGAAAAAGCCTCTTCCGGCGTCGCTGTCCGCTATCGCGCCCGTTTCGTAAAGCGAAATGGCATTTTTAAGCATTTCGGCGCGTTCTTCGGCGGTGATTTCCGAAATGGCGCGGTTTACTTCGCTTAAATATTTACTGCCTTTTTTCAGACCTACCGAAATCGCGATGTCGCCCTCGTCAACCGTAAAGCCGGTGTCGTTGTTTTTAAGCGGAATAAACGTAAAGTCCGAATTTGCCGCGCAATCGGCACGCGCGCCGGGGTCTTCGGCGACGTATCCGTCAATGGTTCCCACAGACAGCGATTCCGCCATGAGCGGGAAAGTTTCCATCGGGGTAAGGCGGGTTATTCCGTATTTGCCGCCCTGCGCTTCCAGCGCGATATCGTGGAAAGTGCCCTGCTGAGCCAC
>CAKQJJ010000229.1 GCA_934247335.1 uncultured Clostridia bacterium
TCGATAAACGATTTTTCTTCTTCCGGTTCGTCAAACAATGCGATTTTTAAGTCTGCGCTTACAAATGCACTCGCAAATTCTTTGAACAGCGTTTCGTCTATCGTCAGAGTTTTTACTTCCTTTTCGTCCACTTTGAAATACGAAGGCGATAAACTCGACAACGCCATCAATTCTTCTGCCGTGTCATCGAAACAAGTGTAATCCCCGTTCTTCACGGCAAAAACCATCGCGCCGGGGTTCTGTGTTTCAATTTGTTTGTAGGTCTTATATAATTTTTCTGTCAACATAGTTTTTTTCTTATTTGTCCTTGTTTTTGTTTCGGTTCGTTTCGGCGGCAACGCCATATAGTTATCTTCCGTTTCGGCGGTGGCAGGTTCTTCTCCGCTTTCCTCGTCGTCGATAACAACTTCTTCGCGCTTGTTTAGGTCAAGTTCTGCGTTGAGTTCGGAAAGTTCCGTGTTCAGTTCCATAATCTTGTCTTTATGCTCGAACGGTACTTTAATCTGTTCTTTCGCCACTTCAAAGTCTGCTTTTGTGGATTCCAAACGCTTTACCGCTCGTTCTTCACGGGCGGCAAATTCCTTTATGAAATTCTCTAATCGAGTAAGGTTTCCGCTTGCACTTTCGCCTATATCCATTTTGTATTGTCCTGCTCCCAAAAGCGTAATGCTTCGTTCGTTTGATAGCAGTTCGATAGGATTCAAAGAGATTTTGAAACCGCAATATTCGGCTACTACCGTTCCCGTTTTGTTATGGAACAGCGCGTCCATAAGGGCAAGTCCGCCGTTTTTCTTTCCGTCCTCCACGCTATCCGAATAGACCGTTCCGGTGACGTTGATTTCAAAGTGTTCGGGGTTGTACCTTTCCTTTACAAGTTCGACGTCTTTTCTTACTCTTTCGAGATAAAGTTCCTGTCGTTGAATCTGTTCAGGGAATTCCTTGCGCACTTTGTCTTGTAAAGCGAATAGTTCTTTTTTATATCGGCTCTCCAAATCACGAAGTCTTGCCATTTCCATATCAAGTTCCATTTTTCGCTTGATTTTCGGGTTGGCTGACGTGATTGCCTTGATTTCCGCATAAGAAAGCGTTGCTTCGTCAATGTCGTCGGCTTCTCTGACCGTCATATCCCCTTTTTCTACCTGCGAAATAAACCGCTGTTTGTTTTCGAGTATCTGATAAGAATAACTGTCAAAGGTTCTCTCGGTCGCGTAGGTATAAATGCGGATATTCTTGTTCATATTGCCTTGCCGAATGCCGCGCCCGTTTCTCTGAATAAGGTCGCGCGGACGATACGGCGCGTCCAAATGGTGTAACGCAACGAGTCGTTTCTGCACGTTCGTTCCCGCTCCACACTTCTCGGTCGAGCCGATTAAAACTCTTATCGTTCCCGCAGTAACTTTATCGAACAGGTCTTGCTTTGCCTTGTCCGTGTTTGCGTCATGGATAAAAGCAATCTCGTTTTCGGGAATACCGCGCTCAATAAGTTTGTGTTTCAGGTCGTTATATGCGTCGAAGTCTTTTCCGTACACATATTCCGAATAAGGTTTTTTCGGAGTAGATAAATCGCAGAACACAAGCTGCGTTCCCTTAATATCCGTCGAGTTCTTCCATTCTTCGTAAACATTGTCGGCGCAATAATTGAGCTTGCTTCCGCTTTCGTCGGAAAGCAACGGATCGATACACCTCGGATCGAGCGCGAGTTTCTTTCCATCGCCCGTAACCTTTAACATATTGTCGATATGCGGATCAACGCCGCCTGCGTATATCGCGTCCGCTCTTTTCGCTATCTCTTCGGTCAGGTCGATTACAGTATCGCTCGGCTTTAAGGTAACAACCTTTCGTTCCGCTTCCGGCACGTCGAGTTTTACGTCCGTTTTTACGTCCGCAAACGAGTGATACAGCGTTAAAAGTTCGGGCAGGTTCGTAAACTTTGCAAATCTCGTTCTTGCCCTATACCCTTTGCCTGACGGCGCAAGTTCCAAAGCCGTGACCGTTTCGCCAAAGTCGGCAGCCCAAGCATCAAAATAGTCGATACCGAGTTTTTCAAGCGTGCGCTTCTGCAAGTACGTTTGCATTGTGTACATTTCCGTCATACTATTGGAAATAGGCGTACCCGTCGCAAACACAACGCCTTTATCCCCGCCGTGCAGTTCGTTGATATACTCAATCTTTAACTGCAAGTCGCTCGCTCTCGCGCTCGCCGCGTTTGAAATGCCCGCTACGTTATTCATCTTCGTGTAAAGAAACAGGTTTTTATATGCGTCCGCTTCGTCCACGAAAAGATAATCTACGCCGAGTTTTTCAAAGATAAGCACGTTGTCTTTTTTCGTTTCGTCGAGCAGTTTTTTGAGCTGCGCTTCTCTGCCTTTCTTGATACGCTCCAAGTTCTT
>CAKQJJ010000230.1 GCA_934247335.1 uncultured Clostridia bacterium
GCAATTGTGCAGCGCCGCAATCTTTTCCTCTTCCTTCTGAGTGCAATATGCGGACACTTTAATCATATAATTTATCAGATTCTGGCTGAGATCGGTCGTTTTTTCGACTTCGGCGAGAATTGCGGACGTCTTGCTCATATCGCGCGCTTCAAACGCGTCATATGAATCGCGGAACGCTGTCATAGCGGTATCGGCAATAAGGAAAAGTTCTTTTTCGGCAAGCGAAGTGGCAATCGACGGCGAAGAAATCATACGTTCGTCGAGGTACGTAACAGGCGCCTGTTTCTTTTTTTCGCGGATAATAAGTTGCGAAAATTTGACGAACAGCGACGAGAACGGCAGGAAAATTACCATGCACACGACGTTGAAGAACACGTGGAACATTGCAAGCTGCACGGCGGGATTGCCGGCAAACCACTGTTTGAACGTCAGATCCATAAACGACGGGAACACGCTGAGCATTATGAAGAACAGCACTGCGCCGAACAGGTTGAACATAAGATGAATAAGGCTGGCGCGTTTTGCGTTTGCGCCGGCACCGATGGACGACATAAGCGCGGTTACGCACGAGCCGACGTTGGTTCCGAGAATGAAAAACAGCACTTCGTTTCCGCCCGAACCTATTTTAAGCCCTGCGACGGACATTGCGATGACGATCGACGTAGTTGCCGAGCTGGACTGAACGAGCGCCGTCAGAAGCACTCCCAATCCGAACAGCAAAAACGAATTTTCGATGCCGGAAAAAACCTGTTGAAGTTCGGCTTGATAGTCTTTCATGGACGAAGACATAAGCGACAAACCGATGAAAACGAGCGCAAGTCCGGCGACGAGCAGGCTGATTTTCTTTACGTTGTCGTTCTTGGTCAGCATGGACACGAACACGCCCACGAAAGCAAGCGCCTGAATGTAAGTAGTGAAATTAAACGAGCTTAACGACGCCAGCAAGCCGGTTACCGTCGTACCGACGTTTGCGCCCATGATCATCGCGGTTGCCTGCGACAGGCTCATTATGCCCACGTTGACGAAACCGACGATTAAAACGGTCGTAACGCCCGAGCTTTGCACGAGCGCGGTGGTCGCCGCTCCTATTCCGGCGTTTATAATCTTCTTATCCGCCGTTTTTCCGAACAATTTTTTGATTTTTCCCGTGGCGAGCTGTTCGATATTACCCGTCATAAGATGCACGCCCACCAGGAAAACGCCGGTGCCGGCAAGCAGTTTCGCAAGAAACATAACGATTTGTTCTGCTGTCATAAAAACCTCTAATGTGTAAACTCGGGGCTATTATAGCAGAACGAACGCCGTAAAGTCAACCGTATAGCAGTCGATTTTTAAATTTTTCCGAAGTTTTTTGTAACTTAATCGTAAAGAAAATCGCGTTTGTTAAATCGATATAAGTATATCAAATATAAATTTATATGCACATAAAATCTATTTATGTGTTATTGCTTGAAAAGCGGGCGTTTTGCCCCGATTATCGCGATTTTGTTGACATTTGGTTATCGCGGTGTTATAATACGTTGGTCGGAAACGGCAAAATTTTTATGAAAACCGAGCGTTTTTCGCGTTCAACCGAAAAATACGAAAAACGAAACGGCAAAAAATGCCCGGATAAAACGATTACCCCGACAAATTTACGACAGAGATTTTCAAAATGATTAACGTAAGCGAAATTTTTACGACAAAACCCGAAAACTATAAAACGCCGGTTCAGAAGGCGGCGTACGAAACGCTTGAAAAGCTTTCAATTCCGTTCGGACGAGTGGACTGCGACGAAGCCATCACCATGGACGACTGCCTTGCAATCGACGAGGCGCTTAAAGTAAAAGTGGTAAAGACGCTGCTGCTTTGCAACAGGCAACAAACGGCGTTTTACCTGTTCGTTACGTCCGGCGACAAGCACTTTTCGACAAAAGATTTCAGTTCGGCTCTCGGTATTTCGCGCGTGTCGTTTGCTCCATGCGAGCAGCTGGGCGAAAAATTGGGCGTAACCGTGGGCGCAACCACGATTTTCGGAATGCTGAACGGCAGCGCGAAGGACGTGAAAGTGGTTTTCGACCGCTCGGTTTTATCGGAAGAATATATCGGTCTTTCCGACGGCACCACCACCGGTTATCTCAAAATGCGCAACCGCGATTTAACCGACGTTTTTCTCCCCGAAATCTCCGTAAAGTACGAAACGATTTTTTAGAGTTAAAAAGCAAGAAGTCGAGAGTGTGCGATGAATTTAAAGCCTCGCCCTTCGGGAGAGGTGGCGCCGTAAGGCGACGGAGAGGGATTATTTGTAGGGACAGATGTCCCCGGCTGTGTGAGATATCTTCTTTTTTCAGGCGAAGAAAAAAGAAGCAAAAAAGTCGTTGGGACACTTGCGGCTGTGTCCCAAACCCCG
>CAKQJJ010000231.1 GCA_934247335.1 uncultured Clostridia bacterium
GAACTACCAGGCCATAAAACGTGTTTGCAGTAATATTCATTTGAGTGGTGGGCCTTCAGGGACTCGAACCCCGGACCCGCCGGTTATGAGCCGGCTGCTCTAACCAACTGAGCTAAAGGCCCCCGTTTCGTTGTTACTTGGTCGGGGTGACGAGACTCGAACTCACGACCCCATGGTCCCAAACCACGTGCGCTACCAACTGCGCTACACCCCGCAACATCGAACACTGACTATTACAGTATACAATATTCGGAGCGATTTGTCAAGGAAAAAATCGGTGATTTTAAAACTTTTTGAAAAATTTTACTGTTTTATTTTTTCAGCTCGGTTTTGTATTTGTCGCTCCAATTTTTCATCTCTTCCGCATTTGCCTGAGCGCTTTGACTTATGTCTTTTCCGCCGGATAAACGAGCTATCTCTTCCACCGTCGCCGCGCGACTAAGCTCGGTTACGTTGGTAATCGTTTCTCCGTTTATCGCGTTTTTCTCGATGAAAAAGTTTTTGTCTGCCATAGCGGCTATCTGAGGAAGGTGCGTTACGCACAGAACCTGATGATTGCGCGACAGCACCGCAAGCTTTTTAGCCACTTCCAAACCTATTTTACCGCTAATTCCCGTATCGATTTCGTCGAACACAAGAGAAGGTATTCCGTCGAAATTGCCGAAAATTACTTTCAGCGCAAGCATAAGACGCGACTGCTCGCCTCCGGATATTATTTTGGTAAGCGGTTTAAGAGGCTGACCGGCGTTGGGACTGAGATAAAATTCGGCTTTGTCCAATCCTGACGACGTGAAATATTCTTCGCAGTCCGCCTGGTTCGGTAAATCCTCGAACATTACTTTGAAAACCGCGTTTGCCATACCGAGGTCGCCAAGCTCGCGCATAACGGCAACTTCAAGCTTTTTAGCGGTTGCCTTACGTATATCAGAAAGTTTTACGGCGATATCGTACGCTTTTTTCAGCAGAATTTTCTTTTTGGATTCCAGCTCGTCAAACAATTCGTCGGCGTTTTCGAGAAAATGAATTTTGTCGGCAAGATCTTCTCTCTTGTTTTTAATTCCTTCGTAGTCGCCGTACTTACGAATAAGTTCGCGAACTTTGTGAAGTCTTTCTTCCAGTTCGTCGATATCGCTTTCACTGACGTCGGTATTGTCAAGTGCGGCGTCTATTGCGTCCGAAACGTCTTCGAGTTCGATTAGCGAGCTTTTCAGTCGTTCGTTAAGCTGCAAAAACTCCTCGCCGATATCCGATACGGACGACATGGCGCGTATGGTGTTTTGCAGTTTTCCTATAAGGCTGTCCGCGCCGCCAGACATGTTTGCGGCGGCTTCGTTTAACGCTTCGGTAATTTTACCAGATGCGCGATAGACGCGGCGCTTTTCTTCAAGCTCTTCAAGTTCGCCGTCGTACGTTTTAACCTTATCTATTTCGTTAAGCTTGCGCTTTAAGAAATCTATGTTGTCCGCGCGATCCTCGCCGTCCTTGATTTCGTCGAGTTTTTCGTTGATTTTGCGAATTTCCGACAAAATCGCGGCGATTTCCGCTTTCATGTCGGTTACGTTTTGGTCAGAATACGCGTCAACTACTTTGATATGATTCCCGACCGAGCTTAAAAATTGATATTCGTTCTGCCCGCAAATATCCAGAAGCGCGGCGCCGAGCTGCTTTATTGCGGAAAGAGTGACCGTTCTGCCGTTTATACGGTTTTCGGTTTTCCCGTCGGACGAAGCTTTTCTCGTTATAACGGTTACGTCGTCGACTTCTATGTCAAAGCCGTCGAGAATTTCTTTCGCGCGATCGGTTGTGTCGAACACGGCTTCCACGCGGGAAATTGTTTCGCCGTAGCGCATGAAAACTCGGTCGAATTTCCCGCCGAGTATAAGCGTAAGGCTGTCTACTATAATCGATTTACCCGCACCGGTTTCGCCGCTGAGCACGTTAAAACCGTCGCAAAAATCAAGCGTTTGCGACTTAATGAGCGCGATATTGTTTATGTAAACCGATCTTAACATATTTTAGTCCGCGGCAATTTCGGTAAGCATTTTGCAAACCTCTTTTGCCCCCGCCTCGTCGCGACACGCCACGAAAGCGGTGTCGTCGCCTGCAACGCAGCCCAACACGTGTTTGTTGTTGAGTCTGTCAACCATGATTGCAACCACGTTTGCGCTTGCAGACAAAGTTTTCAAAACGACCAGATTGCCCGCGTTTTCCACCGATAAAATGGAATGCTTGTACATATCGCGGAATTTTTGAGTTACGTTGGAATTAAGGCGTTCGCGATCGTATCTTTGCTTGCCGTTTTCGGTGATTTTTACCAATCCCAAATCTTTTATATCTCGCGAAATGGTTGCCTGAGTCACGTCGAA
>CAKQJJ010000232.1 GCA_934247335.1 uncultured Clostridia bacterium
ATTTTTGTCGGTTACCGCAAGTATTTCCGACAGTCCGCGCTTTGTCAGATACACGTCCACGTTGTCGTTTATAAGTTGCAAACTGTCGCGGTCGCCGGTTAAAATTATGCTTTTTACCGGGAATCTTCTCGACATAGTGCCTATTATGTCGTCCGCCTCGAACGTTTCCTTTTCGAGAATTTTAATATTCATAAGCCGCAGCATGTCTTTAAGAATGGACAACTGCGACGCAAGCTCGTCGGGCATTTTGCGCCTTCCCGCCTTGTATTCGGCGTACATTTTATGGCGGAACGTAGGCGCATGCAAGTCGAATGCAACCGCAATGTAGTTCGGTTTGTAATCGTTTATCGCTTTAATGAGCATATTTGCAAAGCCGTAAACCGCGTTTACAGGCTCGCCTTTAACATTATTCAATATCGGAAGCGCGTAAAACGCTCGGTTTATAAGACTGTTTCCGTCAATCAGAATGAGTTTTTCCATATTATCCTCGCATACGCCCGCCGCTTTAATCGGAAAACGCAGGTTTTCTTTTATTATTATACAATATTTTTTGCGAATATTCAATCATTTGCTTGCAAAAAAAGGCGCGGTGTGTTATAATAATAACGTTAAGCCGATGTGGTGGAATTGGCAGACGCACCGGACTCAAAATCCGGCGGTAGTGATACCATGTGGGTTCAAGTCCCACCGTCGGCACCAGACGAAGAATACGAACCTTCTTACTCGTGAAGCGTTCGTATTTTTTGTTTAAATTTTAATTTTACCGGAGATAAAAATCATGGATTGGCAACAAATTTGGACAAACGTACAAAACTGGCTTACAGGCACAGGAATTAAAATTCTGATAGCCATACTTTTACTTGCAATCTCCTTTCCCTTTATCAATTGGCTGGGAAAGAAAATCGCAAAGCGCGGCGAAAAACTTAAAGACAAAAAGCACATTGACACAACCGTTTACAGAACTTTAAGTTACATAGCAAAAGTCGGACTTAAAATTTTGGTGGTCATCTCGCTTATCGCCTATCTCGGAATAGACACGAGCGCGGTAACCGCTCTCATCGCTTCGCTCGGCGTGGGCGTCGGCCTTGCCGTAAACGGCACTCTGTCCAACTTTGCGGGCGGAATTTTATTGCTGTTCACCCGTCCTTTCAAAGACGGCGATTATATTTCGGCAAACGGCTTTGAAGGAACCGTTGAGGACATTTTCATCTGCAATACGAAAATTCGCACGAACGACAACAAGGTTGTATACCTTCCCAACGGCAAACTTTCCACAAGCGAAATAGTCAACTTCACCGAAAATAACACGCGCAGAGTTGACCTGACGTACTCTATTTCCTACTCCGACGACTTCGATAAAGCCGCCGAAATAGTAAAAAAAGTCGCCTCGGAAAATCCGAAAGTCCTTCACGACCCGGCTCCCATGGCAAGAGTAACCAAGCATTCGGCAAGCAGCATAGATTTATTCTGCCCCGTGTGGTGCAAAACCGAGGATTATTGGACAGTTTTGTTCGACATGAACGAACAGGTTAAAAAAGCGTTTGACGAAAACGGTATAACCATACCGTTCGATCAGATGGACGTTCACGTTAAAAACGACTGATAAGGAGATTTTGTCATGCAAGAACAAATAAACGAGCAAACCGCAAAAATCAACATGACGGTAAACGACGACTCCGATTTTTTGTCGCCGTACGCGGAAACGGGCAAACCGGTAATCTCTTCGGAAGTAGCCGAATTTCTGGAAAACAGCGCAAACGCGTTTCATCCGAAAGAAAGCATCACGCTTACCGTTCACTCCAATTGCATTGACGACGATGAAAAAATCGTGTACGAAAAAGCTATCCGAAACTATTTTTCCCTGCAACTGAACGAAGTTAACAGAAGCATGCGCAGAAAAACCATAATAGCCACCTGGTTTTCCGTCGTGGGAATACTGGCGCTTGCGTTTATGTTTCTGATAAGCAAGCTGGGGATAAACGATTTGTGGGTGGAATGCGTAGATATTTTTGCCTGGGTTTTCCTTTGGGAAGCTGTGGATCAGTTTTTTATCGAACGCAGCGGCTTGATGCTAAGAAAAAAGCGGCTTGACAATTTTATCGACATGAAAATCATTTTTAGCGAATAATTACAAACGGCGAACGGAAAAAATATACGCCTCTTCCGCTCGCCGTTTTTGTTTATTATCAGCCGAAATTCAAGAAGCGGAAGCCCGCAATTTTAGCAGACTTCCGCTTCTTGAATTATCGTTTTCTTCGTTTTAAAACGAACGGCGTTATGTTTTTTAATATTTTGCAACAGCGATTGTTCCGCCGTTATAACTATATGC
>CAKQJJ010000233.1 GCA_934247335.1 uncultured Clostridia bacterium
GCGCAAAAGAGCGAATAATCGCAGCTTTAATCGTAAACCCGTGACTTTTTCGACATTAATTCCGAAAAAGATTAAAATTATTACCGCAAAAACGTGGACAAATTGTTTTTTTCGTGGTATAATACTGCTTGATAAAAAAATATCGGCAGATATTGAATATCAAATACATTAAGGAGAGTTTATATTATTATGGCACACGTAATCAGTGACGAATGCCTTTCCTGCGGATCCTGCGCATCGGAATGCCCGGTCGGAGCTATCAGCGAAGGCGACGGAAAGTATGTTGTAAACGCAGACGAATGCGTTGATTGCGGAGCTTGCGAAAGCGCTTGCCCCGTAGGAGCCATCAGTCAGGCAGATTAGTCGTATTTGCGACAATTAAAGCGGATAGGTTTTTCCCTTCCGCTTTTTTACTGCCAAAACGCGGAACTTTTTTCCGCGAACAAAATCACTCGGCAAACCTTAACGGGCTTGCAAAAAATTTCACAAATAAACCGGGCGAAACGCCCCACGGAGGAATTATATGAAAAAGTACGACAACGTAGTAATCTTCGACCATCCGCTCATCAAGCACAAAATCGCAATTCTTCGCGACGAAAAAACCGGAATGAAGGAATTCCGCGAACTGGTTGAGGAAATAACCACTCTCATGACCTACGAATGCCTTAAAGACGTCGAAACGGTCACCGTGAAAGTTAAAACTCCTCTCGAGGAAACCGAACAGCAAATGGTTCCCGACAACAGCATCGCAATCGTTCCCATTCTGCGCGCGGGACTGGGCATGGTAAACGGCATTCACGTTTTGTTCCCCACCGCAAAGGTAGGACACATCGGTATGTACCGCGACGAAGAAACGCTCCAGCCGCACGAATACTACTGCAAACTGCCCGACGGCATCGAAAACAAGCTGGTTCTTCTCGTAGACCCCATGCTTGCAACCGGCGGCTCGGCTTGCGACGCTATCGCAGCTCTTAAAAAGAGAGGATGCAAAAACATTAAGTTTATGGCAATCATCGGCGCGCCCGAGGGAATCTCCAAAGTTGCCGAAACTTATCCCGACGTGGATATTTACGTTTCCACTCTCGACCGCTGCCTCAACCAGAACGGCTACATTCTGCCCGGTCTCGGCGACGCAGGCGACCGTCTGTTCGGTACGAAATAATTAAATAAATCGGTTAAATACGCGCTTTCGCCGGCTTGTGCGGAGGCGCTTTTTTATTGCAAAAATATGCTCGTTTTGTGTGCGGAACGTGTTTTCGTGCGGATCGGACAGCAGAGATACGTTTTCTATAAAACCTGTAAAACATATGCAAGTATTGTAAAATCGGGCTTGTTTTTCTGTATTTCTTATTGCGCTTTTTGAATTGAAAGGCTTGTTTGCCGTTAAATTTTTCACGAAAAACTCAAAGGTCGGCGAAACGAAAAAATGACATTATTTTACACGTATATACGTGACCGCGCATAGTTTTTGCACAAACAAACAAGATATATTTATGCGATTTTACGGCAGCGGACAAGCCGTTTTTGTCGTCCGGGTCGCGGCAAATTCTCGTCGTGAAAAAATAATTGTAAAACCATTGACTTTTTAATATATTGGTGGTAAAATAATAATAGCGTAATTGCTAAATTTTCAATAGGAGAAAACTATGAAAAAGACAATCAGACTGCTGACACTTGTGCTTGGTTTTGTTTTGTTCTGCGGCGTGTTTGCCGCGTGCAACGACAATTCCGGCAACGGCGGAGTAGTCGACAGCGGCAATCTTATCGCCGGCTTCGAGCTGCCTCACGGCGCGGGCATAGCCGACAAAGATTACGAGTACGACTACGACTCCTCTCTTTTTTATCGCAACGAAGCGAGAACTACGGGCGCAGACCCCGGAGCTATTTACGTTTCGGTGGAGGATATTAAAGAATCGTACGCGTATTATCGCGATACGTTCAAATATACCAACGATAAAGGAGAGCTCGACTGGATTGACGGTTACAGCCTCGAAAAGTTCGTAGCCGAAAACGGAACCGAAGAAGAATGGGTTGAAAAGTACGGCAATATGTACTACATGGCCGTAACTCAGCACACCTATTCGGTAAGCACCGAAACTCAGAAAAAATACGGTGCAAACCTCGGCGGATTCCGTATGTTCACCACCCGCGACTTCGTTAACTGGCAGGTCTGCGGCGAGATAGACGGATTCGCGCTCGGCGTAAACAGAACGACCGACTGGTGCGACGAATATTTCTGGGCTCCCGAATTTATCCGCGACCCCAACACCGGAATGTACTTCATGTTCTACGGCGCAAGATATAAAAACGGC
>CAKQJJ010000234.1 GCA_934247335.1 uncultured Clostridia bacterium
ACGTTACCTCTCGCATCCTTTTCAAATTCGCCGCAAGCACAGCAACTCGCATGGTACGAGGGGTCGCTGCCGTAGACCCGATACGTAAAAGCGTGCTTTGCGTCGGGATTACCGAGATCTCCGCACTTCTTACAAGTCGCGTTGCAACCGGGATAGAAATCGTGCTTTTCGTATCCCGAACCCTTATCTACGGCTACACAAACGCCGGGACAATCGGAAGCGGTACATTGTCTGTATCCGTGATGCTCGATATCGATTTTTCCGTAATCGCTCCAGGTATGCTCGTGACCGCCCGATACGGCTGCAATCGTGACGGGAATATCGCAAGTCTGTCCGTCCGACGCGGTTACGGTGACGTACAGCGTTCCGCCGTACATAGCGTTGACTGCGGTTATTGCATAGTAACAAATCGATTTCCCTAAGACGTTAGAGAAATCGATAGCCATACCGACGGGAAGATTATTCGCTTCGTAAGTATAAGGACCGGGCGCGCCTGCGAGCCAAATCCCCGTGTCGGGGGCCATGTTGGTGAGTTCTCCCGATACTTCCACGTCGATAATGGGTTGTACGAAAAACGGATACCCGATAAAAGACATTCCTTTAGATATAATGAAGTCCATTTGTATCTCGGTCGTTATCTTGTTTTGTCCGGCGATATCCCAAAGTTCTATGTCTTTGCCTTTGCCGAGTTCCGCGCCGAAAACTTTGAGTTTTTGTTTCAGCACCTCTGCTTTACTTGACAAAGCATATCCTGTTTTCGGAGAGAATCGCACTCTGATACAATACGGAACGTTCCGTTCGATAAGTTGATTTTCCACTCTGCTCCAAGGCAACGTATCCGCGTCTTTTTCCCACAACGTTTGTTTTTGTCCGTTTCTCCATATTGTTGTAAGGGTTGCCGTATAGTTTGCGCCCGCAGGAACTTTGAGCGTTTTTGCCGTTTCGTCCTCGAATTCAAACGCGGCAGCAAGGCTTTCGCCTACGATTACCTTGTTGAACGCTACGTTCAATGTGTCAATCTCCGTTTCTCCTGCCGCATATGCTGCAAAAGTCGGGCTTGCAAACACAATGCCGAGCATAAGCGCAAGGCACATAACCAGCCCCAACGCAAACATCAATATCTTGGTTTTTCGTGTGTTGTGTGTCATAATAGCAACTCCTTATTACGTCCGTTTGTTGTGTATAATATCTCCTACGTTGTTGCAAATGCGAATTGACTTCACCGCGCTTGTATGATATATTGTATATATCTACAACGTTTCCTCTTGCAACGGCAACGTTTGAGGTATCGTGAGTATAGCAAAAACACAATGAAAATTCCCCCACCCAAATTTGAAAAAGGTGGGGAAAATCAAAAAAAATCAAAAAAATTATAAATCGGGTGAGTAAACGCTCTTGTGCCCGATGACGGGAGATTGACATGAGACTTGGGACTAAAAAAATTTTTTCATTGTTTATCGTCATTGCGATGATGCTCGCAACAACCTTTACTTTTTTTGCGTGCGACAAAACCAACTCATTGCTGGACCCTAAAAAGCCGACGACTCTTACTATGTGGCACGTTTACGGCGAACAGGTCAATTCTCCCATGAACGACATCATTGAGCAATTCAACTCAACCGTCGGCAAAGACAAGGGCATCATCATAAACGTTACGCTGATGTCAAACGCTTCGCAAATCGGCAAAAAGTTGAAAGACGCGCAAACAGGCAAGGCGGGTTCCAAGGAAATGCCCGATTTATTCTTTTGCCACTCCGGCGACGCGCGCAGCCTGGGTACGGACAACCTTCTGAACTGGAACGATTACTTTTCACCGTCCGAACTTGACAATTTCGTCCCCGATTTTTTAAGCGACGGAATGGTAGACGACAAACTTGTTGTTTTTCCCGTTTCCAAATCGACTTATATGCTCTTCATCGCGGGCGGAGTTTTTGACAGATTTGCAGCCGACAAAGATGTTTCGCTGTCCGACCTCGCAACCTGGAAAGGATTTTTCTCCGTTGCCGAAAAGTACTACGAGTGGTCAGGCGGCAAACCGTTCTGCGCAATAGATTATCTGATAAGGCTTGCAGAACTGTGCGCCATGTCCGAAGGAGAGAATATTTCTTACAAAGACGGCTGGTACGACGCAAACAACCCCGCGCTGACAAAAGCATACGAAATGTTTGCCACGTCTATCGCCAAAGGACACATAGTCGTATCCGATTTGTATTCCAACACGCAGGTTATGACGGGACAGACCTGCGCAGGTATCGGTTCGTCGGCTTCCGTGCTCTACTACAACGACGAAATCACCTACCCCGACAAC
>CAKQJJ010000235.1 GCA_934247335.1 uncultured Clostridia bacterium
ATATGGCAGGCAATGCAGAAAGAACCCCGCCTTAAATGCGTTCCGCCGCATTTTTCGCACTATTCCGAATATTCCGCGCGCGTGTTCGATATTTACACGAGATTTACCAACAAAGTCGAACCGTTCGGACCGGACGAATGCTGGCTGGACTGCACGGGAGCGGAAAAACAGTACGGTTCGGGCGTTAAGCTTGCAGATATTATACGCGAAACGGTCAAAAAAGAAACCGCTCTTACCGTATCGGTGGGAGTAAGCTTCAATAAGGTTTTCGCAAAACTAGGCAGCGACATGAAAAAGCCCGACGGCACGACGCTTATTTCGCCGCTTAATTTCCGCGAAAAAATATGGGGATTGCCCGTTTCGGACATGCTTATGATAGGGCGGCAAACGACGGCGGCGCTCCGTAAGCTGAATATTCTGACCATAGGCGACCTTGCGAAAGCCGACGTTACCGTTCTGAAAGCGCATTTCGGGATAAACGGCGTTAAGATGAAAAACAACGCGCTGGGGCTGGACGACGAGCCGGTGCGCGAATACGTAAAAAAAAGAAAAGCCGAAAGCGTGGGGCACGGAATGACGGCGACTCGCGATTTGAAGATATACGAAGAAGCCGACATTTTAATCGCTTACTTATCCGAAAAAGTGGCTGCCCGGATGCGCAAAACCGGGGTGCGCGGATACGGAATTCATTTAAGCATCCGCAACGGAGAAAACGTTCATTCGCACGTTTCGATGCAAAAAAAGCTTGACTATCCCGTT
This sequence comes from uncultured Clostridia bacterium, assembly GCA_934247335.1. Lineage (GTDB taxonomy): Bacteria > Bacillota > Clostridia > Christensenellales > Pumilibacteraceae > Neoclostridium. The sequence continues at coordinate 760 of CAKQJJ010000235.1, forward strand.
CTTTCCGGGCGCGACATAGAAAAAGAAGCAAAAACGCTTCTCCGTTCGCTGTGGAAAGAAGATTACCCCCTTCGCACGATAACCGTTTCGGTTTTCTCGCTCGTTCCGGAAAATTCGGGCGGGCAGATTTCGCTGTTCGACGACGACAGGCACGTTAAAAACGAAAATCTGGAAAAGGCGATAGATAAAATAAGAAGCAAATACGGTGTTGACACGATAGGACGAGCGGGACTAAGCGGAACCGACTTTATCTACGATAAAAACGACGACGAAGATTTTCTTCCTTTCAAACGCTGATAATGTCAAAAGTGTGAAATTTTTCATTTTTTGCGTTATCGTTTGCCAAATAACTTGACATTGGCGAGCGTTTCAATTATAATTATAGAGTACTTATTGAAATTTAATCAGGAGATTGTTATGAGTAGTACATTGAAGAAAGAAAGAATAATCTATTTCACGGGTCTTGCATTGTTTGTTTTGCTTGCGATTACTCTTTGTTTCCCCTACGTCGTATTGGGCGTTTATACGGACAATCAGTCCGTAACCATTGCCGAATCCGTAACTTACCTCGGATGGCAGTTCTTCGGGCTTAAAGCTTTTTATAAAACCGCGCCCGTTAACGGAGTTACCGAAACCGGTTCTTCCGTAACGTCCACCAGCGTTACTTTTAAGGACGTTACCCCCGTGGGAAGCGAAGCCGCTCTCGTCATTTTCAACTATGCCATTTTGTTACTCGCCGTGGCTATTGCCGTTTACGACGGTTTTGCATTGTATGAAAGTTACGTTCACAAAAAGTCTTTCGGAAAGAAATTCATCAACATAATGCACATTTCTTTCTTCGTGGCAACCTTGGCAGCCGTTCTTTTCTACGTTCCGTACATCAATCACCTCAACTCGTACGTGTTCACTTCCAAAAACGCTTCCACCGTCGCAAGCGAAGCGAGAAGCTGGGGATCGTTCGCGTTTAAGTCGCTTACGGGCATCGAGTCGAAAATGAAGGCGTCGCCTTTCCTTATCGCGATATTCGGATTTGCGTCGCTTATGATTTCGCTTATATGCACCATGAAGCTTCAGGACAACTCCATTCTGTATCCGTACAAGAAAAGACACATCTATGCGGCTCTTCTTTGTATGGCAATGTGCGTGGGCGTGTTCTTCCTGCCTTATATCGACTACTACTATTCCACTTACTATATCTGCAAAGACGGCGTTGCAAACAGCCCCAACACTCTTCAGGGACTTTTGTATCTGGCTAAAGATATCGACCTCAACACCGAAGTTGACACCAACGCTCTCGAACTGATTGCAAAGAACTTCACCACCGGCGTGGGCTGGGACAGCTTCCTTGCAGGCTCGGGCGACATCGCGGGCTTCTATAAGGTTATTTTCATCCTTATGTTTACCGTTGCCGGTTGCGGACTTATGTTCGGTATCGCAAACCTGCTTGCTGCCGCCGGAGTCATCAAATTCAACTTTGACAAAAAGTATTTTTCGCTTATCACCGCAATCATCATGGGCTTTAGCATTCTTCTGTGGGC
>CAKQJJ010000236.1 GCA_934247335.1 uncultured Clostridia bacterium
TCCGTCGGGAGTGTCGCTTGACGATTGCGAAAAAGTACACTACGCAATCGATCCCGTTCTGGACGAGCTTGACCCCAGCGACGGAAAGCCGTACGTTCTCAACGTTTCTTCGCCCGGACTCGATCGCCCGTTCAAAAAACAGCGCGATTACGAACGCAATTACGGCAAAGAAGTCGAGATAAAACTGTACGCCCCGATAAAAGGCAAAAAGGTATACGAAGGTACTTTGATTTCGCACGACGAAAACGTTACCGTCGTCAATACGGACGATAAAGATACGAGTATCGAAAACACGAGAATAGCATTCGTTCGTCCGCTCGTAAAATTTGAATAATATCCCGGAGGATAAAATATGATAAGTAAAGATTTTTTCATGGCGCTCGACGAGCTTGAAGCTACAAAAGGCATCAAAAAGGAAGTGTTTATCGACGCGCTCGAAACCGCGCTTGCAATAGCTTATAAAAAACAGATGGGCACCGCGAAAGCCGTAAAAGTTAAGCTTGTTCCCGATAAAAATTCGCTCAAAGTTTTTGCGTATCAGACTGTCGTGGACGAAGTCGAGGACAAGGATACCCAGATTTCGCTTGAAGACGCTCGTCTTATCAATAAAAAATATAAAGTGGGCGACGTGGTTGAAGAAGAAATCGATTCCAAAAACATCCAGCGTATTCCCGCTCAGACCGCGCGTCAGGTAATTCTGCAAAAACTGCGCGAACTTGAAAGCGAAATCGCGTTCAGCGAGCTTTCCCAGAAGGAAGACGAGCTTATTACCTGCCAGGTGAGAAGAATCGAAGGCGACAATGTTTACGTCGAACTCAACAAGCAGGTCGAAGCCGTTCTCCTGCCGCAGGATCAGGCGCCCAACGATATGTAGATCCCCGGAAAGAGCATCAAAGTTTACGTCAAAAAGATCAAAGCCGGACTTCGCGGACCGCAGGTTATGGTTTCGCGTACCTGCCCCGGTTTCGTAAAGCGTTTGTTTGAAATCGAAGTTCCCGAAATCGCAAGCGGACTTATTCAGATCAAAGCAATCGTTCGCGAAGCGGGCTACCGCACCAAGATGGCTGTTTACTGCGAAGACAAAAAGATCGACGCTGTGGGCGCCTGCGTAGGTAACAGAGGTATGCGTGTCAACGCAATCGTTTCCGAACTCGGCGGCGAAAAGATTGATATTATTCCGTGGGATCCGGATATCCTCGAATTCATCGCCCGCGCGCTCAGCCCCGCAAAAGTGGTTATGGTGCAGGTCAACGACGAAGAACGCGCCGCAAAAGTCGTCGTTATGGACGATATGCTCAGCCTTGCAATCGGTAAAGACGGTCAGAACGCTCGCCTTGCCGCAAAGCTTACCGGCTGGAAAATCGACGTTAAACCCTATTCTTCGCTCATGCAGAACGAAGAGGAAGAACATTCCGCTTCTGAAGAAGAAAAAACCTCGGAAGAGACCGAACAGGAAGAGTTTAACGACGTCTTTGAAGAGGATCTCGGAGATCTCGAATAATAGATGCAAAAAAAAACGGTCGAAAAAAAGAATTTTCAACGTATGTGCGTAATGTGCCGCAATCGTTTCGATAAAAGCAGTCTTACGAGATTTGTCGTCAGCGACGGAAAAGTAGTCGTGGACGAAAAAGGCAACGCTCAGGGTCGCGGCGCATACGTATGCGATAATCCCGAGTGCAGGTTAAATCTTGTAAAGAAAAAAGCGTTGTCGCGCGTATTTCACTGCGACGTATCGCAACAGGAATATGCCTCTATTACGGAGCAGATGAATGCAGCAAAACGATAAATTGAAAAGTATGCTCGGGTTTGCGATGAAAGCCGGCAAAGTATTGTTCGGCTCGGACAACATTCTGGCAAACGGAAAGCGAAAATATCTGATAGTAGTGTGCAAATCGCTGAGCGAAAACGGAATAAACCGGCTTGTAAACAACGCTTCTGCCGTTCCGATTATAAAAACGAAAAATCAACTGCTGTCGGAACTTACGCACAAGGATAACTGTAAAGCAATTGCTTTTACCGACAAACAAATGGCAAACGCCGTATTAAACAGCTATAATAACAACGAGTACGAATTGTTATCGGAGGGTAAATAATTTTGGTTAAAGAAGTTAAGAAAAACGACGTGGAAAAAGACATCGTCAAGGTAAATGAACTCAATAAAGGAGATTCTTTTACGGAACTGAGTGCCAAATATAAGAGTCTTCAAAAGAGAATAGAAAAGGCGCTCGGAGCGTACAGCGACAAAAAAGAAGAAAAACGTCGTATTCTGAACGAAGAAAAAGCCGCTCGTGCTT
>CAKQJJ010000237.1 GCA_934247335.1 uncultured Clostridia bacterium
GAAAAATGGGCGCGGCTATATGCGACGCTGCGGTAAAAAGAGGGGCAAACGTCATTCTCGTTGCCGGCAACGTAAGCGTTCTGCCGCGTGAAAAAGTAACTACGGTAAACGTAGGCACGACCGAGGAAATGTATAAAGCGGTTATGGACAATCTTCCGCTTGCCGATATAGTGATAAAGGCGGCTGCCCCTGCCGATTATCGTCCCGAAAAAGTTGCGGACAACAAAATAAAAGCCGATAATATTCAGTTGAAACTGACGAAGAACCCGGATATCGCCGCGGCTGTCGGCAAAATAAAAGAAAATAAAACTCTGGTTGCGTTCTGCGCCGAAACGCGCGATCTCATCGAGTCGGCAAAGAAAAAACTGGTTTCCAAAAACGCCGATCTCGTCGTGGCAAACGACGTGACTAAAAAAGGCGCCGGCTTCGATACCGATACGAACATCGCTTCTTTCGTGACGAAGGACGGCGTTGAGAATTTGCCGCTTATGAGCAAAACCGAGCTTGCCGGGTTTATTCTCGATAAAATAACGGAGCTTCGAAATGATAGCAGAAGTCATAGTTGACATAAGCAATTCCGAGGTCGACAAAGTTTTTGACTATTCTATTGACGGGCATTCTGAAGCGAAAGAGGGCTTCAGAGTGCTTGTTTCGTTTGGAAAAATGCAGGTAGAAGGGTACGTCGTGCGTATCAAAGACAGCACCGATTGTCCTCCCGATAAACTTAAAAGCATTATTTCCGTGATAGACCCGTACCCGGTTATAAATCCCGAACTTATGAGCCTGTGCCGCTTTATGGTGCAGAAATACCACCTGCGAACTGTGGACGTTTTAAGGTTGTGCCTGCCGTCGCAGATGCGCGCGGGCAAAGTCAAGGAGCTTGTGGTAAAGCGCGCGTACGTCGCGCCCGAATACGCCGAAAAAGACGAGGCTACTTTTATCCGAGCCGGAGCAAAAGCGCAAACAGAAGTTTTTAGGTTCGTAGCCGATAATCCGGGCGAAAACGTAACCGAAATCAATAAAAATTTCTCGGCGGCGGCGCTTCGCAATCTGGTTGCGCGCGGCATTATCCGCCTTGAAGAATGCGAAACCTATCGCACGCCGTACGGCGACAACGTTTACGAGCGATTGCCTCAGGTCAATCTGACCGCCGAACAGCAAAACGCTTTAAGCAAAATAAATTCCGACCAAAACAAAACAATACTTTTGCACGGCGTTACCGGTTCGGGTAAAACCGAAGTGTATATGCGCGCGATATCCGAAGTCTTGAAAAAAGGCAAAACCGCGATAATGCTCGTGCCGGAAATATCGCTGACGCCGCAGGTGCTGCGTTCGTTTCGGGCAAGACTGGGCGACGAAGTGGCTATTTTACATAGCGGGCTGTCCGCCGGCGAGCGTTTCGACGAGTGGCGAAGACTGCTTACCGGCGACGCAAAAGTCGCGGTGGGAGCGCGCTCGGCAATATTCGCGCCTCTTAAAGACCTCGGCATTATAATAATAGACGAAGAGCACGATTCGAGTTACGTGTCCGAAAGTAACCCCAGATACGTTACGCACGAAGTTGCGGCTTTCCGAGCAAGACAGTGCGGTTGCAATCTCGTTCTGGGCAGCGCAACGCCTTCGATAGAAAGCTATTATGCCGCCAAAACGGGTAAATACGAACTCGTTTGCATGAAAAACCGCGTTAACGCTGGTCCGCTTCCGAAAATCACCGTAGTGGATATGTGCAAGGAGGTTTACAACGGAAATAACGGTCTGTTTTCCGCGTTGCTTTCCGAAAAACTCGACGCTTGCATGGCGCGCGGCGATCAGGCGATTATTTTCATAAACCGACGCGGATATTCGTCGTATATGATGTGCCGTTCGTGCGGGTACGTTGCCAAATGCGCCGACTGCGACGTTTCGCTTGTCTATCACAAGGACGAAAACGTTCTGAAATGCCACTATTGCGGAAACAGATACCGCGTACTTGACGTTTGTCCCAATTGCGGCAGCGAAAGCATAAAGCGCGGCTACGTCGGAACTCAACAGGTGGTTGAGCTTCTGCAACAGAAATATCCCGATATCGGCATTTTGCGAATGGACAACGATACTACGCAAAACAAAGATTCGCACCTTAAAATTCTGTCGGAGTTTCGGGAGAAAAAAGCGAAAATACTTGTCGGAACACAGATGATAGCAAAGGGACACGATTTCCCCGACGTAACGCTGGTTGGCATCGTGGACGCCGATATGAGTTTGCATTTTTCCGATTTACGATAAACCGAACGCACTTATCAGATTATCACTCAG
>CAKQJJ010000238.1 GCA_934247335.1 uncultured Clostridia bacterium
GTTTCCGTGAGATTTTACACTTATAATTCTCACGGGTTTGCTTCTGCCGATTTCGAGATAAATTATGACGACGAAATGCTCGGGCTTAAATCGGTAAGCCTCGGCGATAAGCTTGAAAATGCCGAATCGGCTACCTTTTCCGTCAACGAAAAGACAAAGGGATATATCAAAATTTCGTATGCGGCGTTATCCGCCGCGCCCGCTAACGTTACGGCGGTGAACGCTTCGTTTACGGTTATCGGCGACAAGGACGGGCAAACGCAGATAGAATTTATCTCTTCGGGTTTGTACGACGCGAATTTAACGGCGTATAACGGCTGTAAAGTAAGTGCCGCCGTTAAAACCGAGGCCGTTCCGCCCGTAATAACTTATCCGGAATTTTCGCTGAGGATAGCAAAAATTGCTTCCGAACTCGAGTTGGAAATTTTCGCCGAGAAAGATACGCGTATCGCCGCGGGTGATTTCTTCGTTTCTTTCGACGAAACCGCATACCAATGCGTCGAAATCGTCAAAACTCTCGATAAATCCATGGTTGTGGGGAACGTCGCGTTTAAAACGGGTGTGGCGCGTTTGTCGTTTATTTACGAGGACGGAATAACGGAAGATACCGTGCTTGTCCGTCTGAGGTTTAAGTTTTTGGCAAGGTGCGGAGCGGAAGCGGAATTCGGGCTTTCGGGAAGCAAAATTACAGATAAAGATTTTAAAGAACAAACCGTCGGATATAAAGGGGTCAAGGTTGCCGTTTCGCATGATCTCGTTCATCATGCGGCAAAAGAAGCGACATGCACGGAATGCGGCTATAACGAATACGACGAATGCTCGCGCTGCGATTACACGACGTATAAGGAAATCCCCGCAAAAGGGCATACGGAAGTTTCGGTTGTCGATAAGTTGCCGTCTTTCGGCGAAGAGGGCTTGAAACACACCGAATGCAAAGTGTGCGGCGAGGTGCTGGAAACGTTTGCCACTCCCGCGCTTACGTTCGATACGATTGCGGTAAGGCACAATTGCTCGTTCGGCAACGACCTGTCTTTGCTTTACGCGATACCCGTTTCAAACCTTGAAAATTGCTCGGATATCGCGCTTACGGTTGAAAAAGATTATTTCCTGCAAAACGGAACGGTCGAAAAGGAAGTTAAAACGCTGTTGCCGACAGAATATAAGATAGGCGGAACGCTTTATTACAGATTCGATTATAAAGAAGTCGCCGCGAAAGAGATCGGCGACACGCTCACCGCAACTCTTACGTTTAAAAAAAGCGGCGAGAGTTTCGGCGGAGAAGTCGACGTATACAGCTTAAAAGAGTATGCGGCGGAAAGGCTTGCCGCTTCGACCGACGATTCGTTTAAAAGCCTTCTCGTCGAACTTTTAAATTACGGGGCGGCGGCGCAGGTTTACTTCAATTACAGAACGGATTCGCTCGTCAACGACGTTCTGACCGACGAACAGCGCGCTCTTTCGAAAGATACTTACGAAGAGATTAAAAAAATTACGTCGGACGACGACGGGAACAGTTACGAAGCGCGGATCACGCGGGAGAACGTAAAGTTCGGAAACAGAATAGAGCTGCTCGTCGCGACGAGTTTAAATAAGAGCAGTAATTTAGACGGCGTTAAATTAAAGGTTGTTTACCTGTCTGTGGACGGCAGGCAAAAGGAAACTTTCGTAGACGGTTCGGAATTTGTCTACAGAACGGACGTCAACGGTTACACGGCGTATTTCGGCGCGCTCAAGGCTTCGGAACTCAGAAGCGTGTTCGAGCTTACTCTTTTAAGAGGCGACGAGAAAATAAGCGCGACGGTTAAATACAGTCTCGACGCTTATGCTTCCAACCGCTTTGAAAACAGCACGAACGAAAACTTCAGAAAGCTTTTAAAGCAAACGCTGATATATTCGGACAGCGCGAAAAAACATTTCGAAAAAACTTAATTTGAGGAGATTTTGCAATATGAAAGAGAACCGGAACAAGCCTTTATTGACGATTATTTATTGCGAAAATCAAGATGTAATAACTAATTCTGGCGATCCGTCCAAAGAATCCGATGAAGATATAGGTGAATGGACGAATCTGTAAACAAGAACATAATAATATAATTGAAACTCAGCGTATTGAGGGGTAAAAAGGGCGAAAGGCAGTCGTTGTAAAAGGCGGCTGCTTTTTGACGTGAAAATTCAAATCGGGAAAATTAAAAATCGGACAATTATAAATCTGAAATTTGTAAATCGGGTTTCCGCACGAAAGCGGTTGTTGCCGATACAAAAACAGCCGATAATCGACTTGTAGCGC
>CAKQJJ010000239.1 GCA_934247335.1 uncultured Clostridia bacterium
ATATGAACGCGGCGCGAAGTAAACGCTTTGGCAAGCAACGCAAACATTTTGTCGATAAGCTCGTACGTTTTTTCTTCTCCGACCAGCAGAATGTCGTCGATATCGCGAACTTCGTTGTATTTATCCCAGCGCAGCAACTGATTGACGTGCGCGAGAGTCTGAATGCAAGGTACCACTTCGATGTCGAACTGAGCGGCGTAGTCCACGATTTCGCGCAGTTCTTTAATCGAATATCTTCCGCGCATATAACCGAACAGCGGCTCGCCTTCCACCTCGTAAGTATCCTCGGTGTACAGCTGCAATTCGTTGTAACCCATAAGAGCAAGGCTTAAAATATAGCCTTTCAGAAATTCGACGCTCGGAACCGCGTTTCTCGAACAGTCCATCATAACGCCGAAATGCTCGAACGCGCATGTAATATCCTTTTTGTAATTCTTTTTTCTGTCGTTTACAGCCATGAGTTTCAAGCCGTAAAACGCCTCGTTCTTGCGAACGTAGGTAATGTTTATCTCGTCGGGCTTTATTTCGATGCTTGCCTTATCGCCTTTGACAAGCGAAACTTTCACACCCTCGGAGTCGTCGATTTTAAGTCCCATTTTACCGCACGCTTTATACACAAGGTCTTTTAAAGACGGATCAACGTGCGAAAGATTATACTCTTTCATGCGGCACCTCTCTCTTTTTTCGATTTTTAACGGGCAAACTCCTTTCTTTGGTCGCTCGTTTTTCTAATTTTACCATAATCCGCGACAAAGTGCAATCGTTTTTCGATAGTTAAACTATTTTTCGGGTTATTTCGGTTTAAATGTGGTATTTTTGCGATAAAAAGAATAAACTCTCGTATGGACATATTTCAAAGTTTTATTCTGGGGCTCGTACAGGGCTTAACCGAATTTTTGCCGGTATCGTCTTCGGGGCATCTGATACTGGCGTCGCAGCTGCTTGGCACCACTCCGTCGCTTGCAACCGAGCTTGTTTTTCATCTTGCCACTCTTGCGGCGGTACTCGTTTTCTATCGCAAAAAAATCCTGTCTCTTTTGAAAAAGCCGCTGCAAAAAACCACGTTTTTGCTGATTATTTCCACCTTGGCTACGGCTCCCGTCGCCTTTCTTCTGCGCGACGCCGCGGACGGAATGCAGGACGGCAGGCTTTTGCCGCTGTTTTTCACTTTGACGGCGGTGCTTTTAGTGCTTTCCGACAAGCTGCGGGCGAAAAACTGCAATCCGTGGGCGCGGGCGGCAATCGTGGGCTTATCGCAAGGCGTTGCGGTAATTCCGGGGCTATCGAGAAGCGGCACAACCATATCCGCCGCAATGTTTTCGGGCAGCGACAGACAGGAAGCCTCGGAATACTCGTTTTTATTGTCCGTTCCGATAATAATAGCAGGCGCGGTTTCCGAAATAATATCGCACCCGCCGGGAAGCGTTGAGTTTATTCCGCTGGCAGTCGGGCTTGTCACGGCGTTTTTAAGCGGTCTGGCGGCGCTGAAATTTCTGTCATTCGTCAATAAAAGGCTTTCGCCGGCGATTTTTTCGGCTTATCTCGTGATTTTGTCCGCCGTTTTGCTGATTTTTCGCTTTAAGGCGTAACGCGCTGTATAAAAAACGAAAAATTACCGATACTCGCTTAAAAGGAGATTTTTTATGAATCAAACCAACGCAATGAAAAAAGTAAATTTTTCGTCGGCTCTGTGGTATATCGTCATAGTGGGCGGCACGATGGGGCTGGGCTTTCTGTCCGGGCTGCTCAGCGGCGCAAACGCGGGCTACGAGGGCTACACTCGTCCGCCTCTCACTCCGCCCGATCTGACCTTTGCTATAGTGTGGCCGGTTTTATACTTTCTTACCGGGACCGGCATGTATCTGATGCTTAACGCGCCTGCGGAAGGCGATAAAAAACCGATTAAAACCGCTTCGGTGGTTTTGTGGATTATCGGCGTGGCTTTAAGCTTTGCGTGGAGCTTCGTGTTTTTCACGCTGGACTTAAAAACGCTTGCATTCATCATTTCCACGCTTATTTTCGCATGCGTGACCGGAGTGGTCGTTCTCGACTTTTTCTACTGCAAAACCGCGGCGTGGCTTAACATTCCGTTTATGCTGTGGGTGGGCTTTGCAACCTATCTCGGCATCTTCATCGCCCTTTACAACTAACCTGCTTTTTTGAAAAAAAGTAGGCAAAAAACTTTTAAGTTAGGGAATTTAGTAAAACAAGGTTGGTCTTTCTGCTTGTTTATTGCAGGAAAACCGACCTTTCTTTTTTTGAAAAAATTAGG
>CAKQJJ010000240.1 GCA_934247335.1 uncultured Clostridia bacterium
AATTCTTGCTGCCCACGCTGTGCGACCTCGGCGAAACCGACCTCGCGTATAAAATTCTGTGCAGCCGCGAATATCCCGGTTGGGGTTACAGCGCGGTGAACGGCGCCACCACCATGTGGGAGCGATGGAACAGCTACACCAAAGAAAAGGGCTTCGGCGACGTGAGTATGAACTCGTTCAACCACTACTCGTTCGGAAGCGTTGCCGAGTGGATGTTCAAGTACTGTCTCGGAATCCGTCCCGACATCGACGGCGCCGGCTTTAAAAAACTGACGCTCTGCCCGGCTCCGGACGTTAGCGGCAAACTCACGCACGCCGAGGGCAGATACGACAGCAAAAAGGGCAAAATCTCCGTAAGTTGGAAGGCGGAAGAAGGCAAAATAAAGTACTTCGCTCGCGTTCCCAAGGAAATCGACCTTACCCTCGATATGCCCGAAAACGTCGTCGCCGAAATCGAAAGATATTGATTTTTTCGGGGAAAACGCCGCAGCGGCGTTGGTAGCCGAAAAGTTCCGGAAAAAGTCGCCCGTTCGTTAAAAAACGGAACGGAAAACCTGATTTCAAACAAAAAAAGCCGTACGGTAAGAGCAAAAACTCTGCCGTGCGGCTTTTTGGTTGAAGTTTAATAAATTGCCTATCTGTAATTGTTCGACGTGAAATCACGCCCGATTAACTCGTCCACCGAAATACCGTAGTAGTCCGCAAGTTTGACGATCTGAAAAATGTTTGCGATGCCTTTATCGCTCTCTATCCAGCTGATAGTGTTTTGCGGAATTCCGGTCTCTTTTGCCAGTTGACTTTGCGATAAGCCGTTCGTGATTCTCATTGCTTTAATTGCTTTGCCGTACATGTTTTATAAGCCTCCGCAAAAATAAATATCAAAATCTTGCTTAAAATGCTTGACATATCAATATCTTGATAATATACTGATAACAGGCTATCAATATTTTGCAATAAGAAGGCGCTTTTATGTGTAGAGCCGGGCGTAACAAGAAATTGGCTGCCGGATTGCAACGGAGGAGAAAAAGTATGATTTGTAAGAACTGTGGGGCGAATAATCCTGACGGCAAACTGTTTTGCAGCGAATGCGGCGCAAGATTGGACGACGCTAAGGCTTGTCCGAACTGCGGAGCCGTAACGAACGGAAAATTTTGTCCGGATTGCGGATACGATTTGCGAGAAACGGAGAATAGCGGAAAATGCGATTGCAATGCCGCGGAGCCGGAACGGGAAACGGAAGAAGTCGTAGAAGCAAATAGCAAACGAAAGAGAATCGGAGAGTGGTTTATTTTTGTTGCGCTCGTACTCACGGTATTGGGCGAAACGTATTTTTGGGTTATGCGGATTTTACAATACGTTTTCTCTTCAGACCTATGGGATGTAGTACAGGACATAGTCGCAAATATCGGAAATATGGTAATCTTTGCCGGAGCGATAACTGCATTGATTTTATTTTTCGGGAAAAACAGAAAAAAGAAGAAATATGCGTTTTTTTCGGCGTTTTCCGTATTTCTGTTTATTGCAAAAAACGGTTCTTTCGTATCGATAATTAATTGTGTGTTTCAATATTTTCATTACAAAAACTGGCTTGGGTTTGCACTTGTTAGAGATATTATTCCGACGGTAGCGTTGATTGCGGGTGTATTATACGTTTTAGGGTGCGTGTTATGTTGCGATAAATTCGGTAAAAACAGCAATAAACGTGTTTTTGCCGGTTGCATTTTATGTATCGTAGGCTTAATATCCGTTTTGTTTTTAGATGGTTTTATTTCATACATGATGACTATTATATTTTTTCTATGTCGCAAAGTTATGGAGCATTTTGAACTGGAGTTTGTAATAAATAATCAAATAGGGGATGTAATTACATTGTCCATATCAGACGGTATTGCGGTTTTGATTGCGTTTACGGCATATCGGTTTATGACGGAAACACGAGAAAAAGCACATTTCGTAAATATCATTTTAAGCGGACAGATTTTATTGATTAGTTCGTTTCAGTTTTTATTCTACGGCAACGGTTTTCTGCCATTTATAATAACGACGATAGCTTTGGCTTTAATTGCTTTTTTGTGCGCAGTTCTGAATTTTACGATAAGAAAAGGAGTCGAGAGAAAGCCTTCCGTGCGCATAAAAAAATAAAATATTAAATCCCCAAAAGTCGTGCGGAATGAAAACTCCGTGCGGCTTTTTTGCGTGGGGGGGGGATTTAATTGCTTTTTTCCGTCGGTTGTGATATAATGGCGACAATGCGCCGC
>CAKQJJ010000241.1 GCA_934247335.1 uncultured Clostridia bacterium
CGCTTTCGTATGAATTATCCGTGCTTTTCACGCGCTCTCCTCCCCGCTTACCGCGGACGAGCCCGCGATTTTGCGTTCTCAGAAACGGCGAAGAAGTGAAAGTCGAACCGGAAGAAGTATCGGTCGGCGATATAATAGTCGTGCACGTGGGCGACAGAATTCCGCTTGACGGCGTTATCGAAAGCGGAACCACGTACCTCGACGTAAAGGCGCTCACCGGCGAATCGGTCCCCGTAGAGGCAAAAGAGGGCGACAGCGTGCTTTCGGGCAGTATAAATCAGTCGGGCGTAATTCACGTCCGCGCCACCACCGAATACGAGGGCAGCACGGTTGCGCGAATACTCGACCTTGCCGAAAACGCAGCCGACAAAAAAGCAAAAGCCGAAAACTTCATTTCGCGTTTTGCGCTCGTATATACGCCTATCGTCGTCGCGCTTGCCGTGATAGTGGGCGTAATTCCGCCGCTGTTCGATCACGACTGGATGCGCTGGATCGAAACCGCGCTCAACTTCCTGGTTGTGTCCTGCCCGTGCGCGATAGTAATAAGCGTGCCGATGGCGTTCTTCTGCGGAATAGGCGCGGCTTCGTGTTGCGGACTGCTGGTTAAAGGCAGCAACTACGTGGAAATGCTTGCCCGCGCAAACGTCTACGCCATGGATAAGACCGGAACGGTGACCAAAGGCGAATTTTCGGTGTCGGACGTCGTTCCCGCCGAAAACAAAGAAGAAATTCTTGCGCTTGCCGCAATAGCCGAAAGCGGTTCGATGCACCCCATCGCGCTTGCAATCAAAAACGCCGCAAATTCGGATTCCGAAGGCTGGGAACTCACCGAAATAAGCGGAAAAGGCACGGTTGCGCGTAAGGACGGCGACGTTATTCTTGCCGGCAACGCAAAACTCATGCGCGACAACGATATTGCTTTCAATCCCGTCGATTTGTTCGGAAGCGTGGTATACGTCGCCAAAAACGGCGAATACAAAGGCGTGATAGTGGTTCGCGACACTCTCAAAGAGGGCGCAAAAGAGGCTATTTCCGACCTTAAAAAGCGCGGAGCAAAAACGGTTATGCTCACCGGCGACAATAAAACCACCGCCGAGCACGTTGCAAAGGAAGCGGGTATAGATACCGTCTACGCCGAACTTCTGCCCGGCGACAAAGTGGAAAAAATCGAGGGACTTATAAAGGAAAAGAAAAAAGGCGACGTGGTTGCCTATCTCGGCGACGGAATAAACGACGCGCCTTCGTTGGTGCGTGCTGACGTCGGTATCGCAATGGGCAGTATCGGAAGCGACAGCGCGGTGGAAGCCGCCGACGCGGTGCTTATGTACGGCGATCTTCGCATGCTGGACAAAGCAGCCGCCGTATGCCGCAAAACGTTGCGTATAGTTAAGGAAAACATAGTTTTGTCGCTGGTCGTCAAAATAGGAATAATGGTTCTGTCGGTAGCGGGACTGGGCAGCATGTGGCTGTCGGTTTCGGGCGACGTTGGAGTTGCGATCATCGCAATACTCAACGCGCTTCGTCTTTCCGCCGGCAAAAACAAGAAAAACACGGAGAAATAAATGCGATTTTGCAGATGTGAAATGCTTATCGGCGCCGACGCTCTCGAAAAACTGAAAAATTCGTCGGTCGCGGTGTTCGGAGTAGGCGGAGTGGGCGGATACGTCGTCGAGGCGCTTACTCGCAGCGGAGTGGGGCGTATCGCGATTATCGACAAAGACGTCGTGGACGAAAGCAATATAAACCGCCAGATAGTAGCTCTCACGAGTACGATAGGCAAAAGTAAAACGGACGTGATGAGAGAGCGTATGCTGGACATCAATCCGAACGTAAAAGTCGAGGCTTTCCGCGAATTCTATCTGCCCGAAAACGCCGATTTTATCGACCTTGCTTCTTTCGATTACGTCGTGGACGCGATAGACAACGTTACCGCCAAAATCGAGCTTATAAAACGCTGTAAAGAAGCGGGCGTGCCGATTATCAGCGCAATGGGCGCGGGAAACAAACTCGATCCCACGCGAATAGAAATAGCGGATATTTCCAAAACTTCCGTCTGTCCGCTTGCAAAAGTCATCCGCCGCAAGCTTGCCGATCTCGGAATAAGCGGCGTTACGGTTGCCTACACTAAAGAGGCGCCCGCAAACGCTTCGGGCGGCAGAACGCCTGCCAGCATGATGCCGGTGCCGGCTGCCATGGGGCTTACGATGGCAAGCAAAGTGCTTCGCGATCTTGCCGGAATTTAATTA
>CAKQJJ010000242.1 GCA_934247335.1 uncultured Clostridia bacterium
ATTCGGAGCCGTACGAAAAACAGATTTCGCTACGCCGCGAAGTCCGACTTATGAAAAACGTCGATACCGGCGCGTTTACTATCATTCCCGAAGGAGAGGAAGTGTCGTCGGCAACGCACCATAATTATATATTGAAAAAAAGCACGATTAACTACGGTTGCGGAGCGACTGCCGAGTACGTGTATGCGTGTTCGGTTTGCGGCGACGAGTACACTGTGTATAAAACCGCGGATCACAACCAAAATTACGATTTGTCGTACGAGTTTACGGGAAATAAAAACGATTGCGAAAGCGGCGTTACGATAAAATATTCCTGCCCCGATTGCAATGCCGTGGTAAAGAGCGTAAAAACTACGAGTCACGTGCCGCTTTTGAAGTACGAAAGCTTTTCCGGATACGGTTTGTGCGACAAGCATTCGGTTGAAAGCCTGTCCTGCCCGTGCGGAAAGCAGTCGTATCTTTCGCTCAAAGACAAATATGGCGAAAATTACGAGCAGCCCGAGTGCAAGTACATAAAAACCGAAAAGTCCGGCTCGCTTTTCGTCCGCGTCAGCGCGTTTAAGTGCGCTGGTTGCGGAATGCTTGCCGAAATACGCGATGTGACCTCGGGTAAAACCTATGCGCCGCTAAGCCGCACTATTACGATAGGAAAAGGTAGAGTGATCGGATCCGATCTCGTTTTCGACAAGACTTTCCGTTCGGTCAAGGCGGATTTTTAATCGGCAAAGTAATTTGCTCGGCAAAAAAAGGCTCGTTTCTTGCAAAAATCGCTTTTTGAGATATATGCGCGATAACGCTTGCCATAAACGAAAACGTGTGATATACTATATCGGTCCGTACGGATTACCGACGGAACCAAGTAATATTTTTTCAAATTGTGGGCTATCGCTTTTACGCGAAGTCCAACGGGAGTTAAAAAATGAATAAAACGGCTAAAGAAGTTGTCTGGTACGCAACGGTCTGCGCGCTTACCTTTGTCGCAAGACTGCTCGACCACATGGTAACGGGCTTTTTGCCCATCAACGCGGCTATCGTCACGCTTACTGTCGTGTACGCGTGCATTCTCATCCGACCATCTTTCGTAAACGCGATCGCAACCGGAGCGGTGTTCGGAATAATGTCGCTTCTGACAAGCGTGATGTATCCGGGCGGATTCACTCAGTATTTCGTCAATCCGTTGGTATCGGTTCTGCCGCGAATGGCGGTGGGCGTCGCTATGTGGGCAGTGTACCGTCTTATAAGAATGCTGGGCAAATGGGCTGAAATACCGGCTATGGTAATATCCAGCGCGGTGGGCTCGTGCGTCAACACGTTCTGCGTGATGACTATGATTTTCTTTTTTATGTGTGCGACAAACGACGTCACGTATTCGTATGTGTTCGGACTGGTAACGCTAAGTAATTTCCTGTTCGAGCTTATTCTGCCCGCCGTTATAGTCCCCGGCATAGCGTTCGGCGTAAAAAAGGGACTGCGCGGCGTCTACGGCGATTGTGAGAATAACAAGCCCGATGAACAACCAAACGGAGAAGAAAAATGATTCTTGCCATAGATATAGGTAACACCAACATAAAACTCGGCGTGTTCGATGGCGGAAAACTCGTGCATTCTCTGCGCCTGTCGTCGTCCAATCGCAAAACCGCCGACGAGTACTATTATACTATAAAGAATATGCTGTCCGGCATCGTGGACTTTTCCGAGATAACCGGAGCCATCATGTCCAGCGTTAATCCGCATCTCAACTACACCGTCGAGCATATGATTACGCACTATTTCGGCGTAAGCCCGATAATAGTGGGCGGCGGAATAAAAACCGGGCTTAACATCAAGTACGACAACCCCAAGGAAGTGGGCGCCGATCGTATCGTAAACAGCGTTGCGGCATATTCCACGTACGGCGGACCATGCATAGTGGTGGACTGCGGCACGGCGACTACGTTTAACGTCATTTCCGAAAAAGGCGAATTTCTGGGCGGAGCGATAAGCTTCGGACTCAAAGCCGCTTCCGAAGCGCTCGGCTCGTCGGCGGCAAAACTTCCGATAGTCGAACTGGTCACGCCCGACAAGGTAATAAACAAGTCCACCATCACGAACATGCAGTCCGGCATCGTTTACGGCTACGTCGGTCTGGTCGAATACATGGTCCGCGCGATAAAAAAGGAACTGGGCGCGCCATCGGTCAAAGTGGTGGCAACGGGCGGACTCAGCGAAATAGTAAGCGCGAAAAGCGACGTGTTCGAT
>CAKQJJ010000243.1 GCA_934247335.1 uncultured Clostridia bacterium
GTCTAACGTAATTTTAGGTTACGAAATTAAAGAAGCCGGTTAAAACGCGGCGCAATTCTTTCCGCAAAACGCATAAAACTTTGCGGAAAAAACAAAAATGCAAAAAACATCAAGGAGTTATATATATGAAGAGATCCGAAGTCGAAAAAAAATACCTGTGGGCGCTCGAAGACGTGTACGCTTCCGACGACCTGTGGGAAAAGGACTACAAAGAGCTTGACAAAAGCGTAAATTTCGTGTCGGCTTACAAAGGCAAGCTTTCCGACAAAGCAAAACTGCTCGAACTGCTTAAAAAGAGCGACGAAACCGAAATCAAACTGGAAAAACTGTATTCGTACGCAAGAATGCGTCTCGATCAGGATTCGTCCAATAATTTTTACGCAGGTCTTACCGACAGAGCTCAGGCGCTGTTAGTCAAGTATTCGGCGGCGAGCAGCTATATAAATCCCGAACTGTGCTCGCTGGACGAAAAATACATTGAAAGTCTTATTTCCGACCCCGATTTTTCCGATTACGACTATATGCTTAAAGGCGTGCTGCGCAGAAAGAAGCACACGCTCGGCGAAAATGAAGAAAAACTTATGTCCATGGCTCAGTCGCCGTTGTCGCAGTTCCAGAGCGCGTTCTCGAAAATCGACAACGTGGACGTGCAACTCGGCTCGGTTAAGGTTGACGGCAAAAAAGTAAAGCTCACGCACGGAACGTACGCGCAGCTGCTGCAAAACCCCGATCAGAACGTCAGAAAAGCCGCTTTCACCACCTATTACAAGGGCTACGAAAACCTTCTCAACACGCTGACGGCAGTGTACGCCGGCTCGGTGAAAAGCGACGTGTTCTCGGCTACGGCAAGAGGATATAAAAGCTGCCTCGAAGCTGCAATGTTCAACGAAAACGTACCCGAATGTGTTTATACCAACCTTATCGAAAGCGTGGACGAAAACTGCAAGTACGTTCACGATTACGTAGCGTACAGAAAAACCGCGCTCGGAGTCGAAAGACTCAATATGTACGATATGTACGTGCCGATCGTGGAAGGTGCGGATATGTCGCTTCCGTTTGAAGAAGCGTTCGACCTCGTGAAAAAGGGTCTTTCGGTAATGGGCGACGAGTACGCCGGACTGCTGCAAAAAGCTCACGACGAGCGCTGGATGGACGTGTACGAAACCGAAAACAAGCGCAGTGGTGCGTACAGCTGGGGTTCGTATTCCACCAAACCGTTCGTGCTTCTCAACTATTCGGCAACCATTCACGACATATTCACGATAGCGCACGAGCTGGGGCATTCCATGCACAGCTATTATTCCAATCACACTCAGCCGTACAGTAAAGCAGGCTACGCCATATTCGTTGCGGAAGTGGCTTCCACTGTAAACGAAGTGCTGCTTCTCAAGTATTTGCTTGGCACCACTACCGATAAGAAAATGAAGAAATATCTGTTGTCGTACTATCTCGATATGTTCCGCACCACGCTGTTCCGTCAGACCATGTTTGCCGAATTCGAGAAAATCAGCCACGATATGGAGCAGAAGGGCAAGCCCCTCACGCCCAAGTCGCTGTCCGACGCGTACATGAAGCTTAACAAAAAGTACTACGGTCCCGCGGTCACGCACAACAAGCAGATCGCAACCGAATGGGCGCGCATACCGCATTTTTACAATGCGTTCTACGTTTACAAGTACGCAACCGGCATCACCAGCGCCGTAAATATAGCCAATTCGATACTGAAAGACAATTCGTTCGTCGCTCAGTACAAGAAGTTCCTTTCCGCCGGCGGCAGCGATTCGCCTTACGAAATTCTCAAAATCGCCGGCGTCGATCTTGCAACCCGCGCTCCGTTCGATTTTGCGATGAATGAATTTAAGGATACTCTGGAACAGCTCAAAGCGCTCTGACGGCAAATAGCGGCACGTCTTCGCGCTACGTGCACCGGTCGACCGAGAGGGCGAATGTAAGCGGCGGGAGCGAGCCCCCGCCCTACGGAATAAAGTCATAATTCCATGACAAAGCACATTTTTCTTACTGTAGGGACAGACGTCCTCGGCTGTCCGAAAAGAACGGCGGCGGGAGCAAGCCCTGCTTCTACGATAAGAGGTCATTTGTTTAGCCCAAACGAAATTATCCGATTTAAAATAAAACGCTTGTCTTTACCTGAAACCACAATCGGACAGTCGGGGACGCCTGTCCCTACAGTTGAAATG
>CAKQJJ010000244.1 GCA_934247335.1 uncultured Clostridia bacterium
GTACCCGTGCGGAAGCGCAACCGATTTGCCGTTTTGCTTACCCGAAAGCGCGATAATCTCGTCCACGTGTTTTTTTTCGACGTCGGTGACAAGCCCGGCTTTTTTCGCGGCGAACAGCGCGTATCTCGACGCAAGCGCGTACGGCTTGCAAAGATTGGTAACGGCAAACGAACAGCGGTCGTTTTCTGCCGTGAAGTCGTCGTCCGGGATAAGCGAGCAGATAAAGTCGTCGTCGGCACGCGCCAGAGAAGAAAGTTTTTCGGCTGCGGCAACGACGTCGTAGCGTTCGTTTACGAGCGGAATGACTTTTTTACGTATAAAATTGCGGTTGTAAGCCGTGTCCGAATTGGTTTCGTCCACGCAAAACGAAATTCCGTGATCCTTTACGTAGGAAGAAATTTCGCTTTTGTCGATCGACGCGAGCGGGCGGACAATTTTGCCGTCGCACTCGCTCATTCCGCGAAGACCGTTTGTTCCCGATCCGCGGAAAACGTGCATCAGAACGCTTTCGGCGCAGTCCAGACGGTGATGCGCAAGCAACAGAAAATCGGCTTTTTTCTCGCTTAAAATATCGGCGAAGACCTTTTTCCTGTACAGTCTGGCTTCGCTTTCCAGGCTTGAACCGCTTTTTTGCGCCATTGACGGAATATCGGCGTCGAAACGAAACAGTTCTATTCCGTTTTCGCGGCAGAAATTCTCGACGAACGCGGCGTCGGCAAGTGAGCTGTCGCCTCGTATTCCGTGCTGGACGTGAACGGCTTTTATTTTGTTTTTGTCCCAAACGCGCAAAAGGACGGAGATAAGACACATCGAATCTTCTCCGCCGCTGAGCCCCACTGCAAGCGTGGCGCCGTCAAAGCAAAATTTGTCGAGCACGGACCAAACCGTACTCTCGATTTTATCGAAACCGCTCACCTTTCTATTATAAAAAAGTTATCCACATTTGTCAAGCGGAATGGCGACGTTTTGATTTTTTTGGCATATTTTTACACCGTTTTACGCTTTTTTACGCCTTATATAAACGGTTTTACGGAAAGCGCCCGAACGCAAAAAATCGGCGCGAACGCATTTGGTCCGCAACCGATTTTCCTTCGTTTCGTAAATAAGAAAATTATTCGGCGTCGTCGATATACAAAATACCCAGCGTGCCTTTTCCGCAGTGGCTGGTAACCACGCTGCCGGCAATGGTTTCGATGATTTCGGCAGGTCCGATTTTTTCGCGGACGACCGCTTTTGCCGCTTCGACGACTTTCTCGTCGGCGGAAGTGTGGGTGATGAACACTCTGGTTTTGTCGGCGTGAGGATAGGTTTCGATGATGTTTTCGCAGTACTTGGTGATTGCTTTGACCATATTGCCCATATATTTGGGACCTACGGTTATTTTTCCTTCGCGCAGAATGAGCGACGGCTTTATTTTGAGCGCGCCGGCGAAGAACGAAGCAAGACCGGAGCATCTGCCGCCCTTGTAGAGGTATTCCATGGTGTCCACGACGAACGAAGCCTGAACTTTATCCACTCTTGCAAGGCATTTTTCGTAAATTTCTTTTGCCGAAAGTTTGCCCTCGTCGCGAAGATCCGCGGCGTACATTGCAAGCAGTCCGGTGCCGGTGGACAGCGATTTGGAATCGATTACGTACACGTTTTTCATTTCGGCAGCGGCTGCGGCAGCGTGTTCGTAGCTGGACGACAGTTCCTTGGAAATGTCGAAGTGAATTACCGACGAGCCGTCGGCAGTCAGCTTTTCAAAAAACTCCTTGTAGTCCTCCACTCCTTTTGCGGCGGTTTTGGGAAGCTTGCCGGTTTTTGCCACGAAATCGTAGATTTTTTCGGGCGTGACGTCGAATCCGTCGTCAAACGTATCGTCGCCGAGAATTACCGACAGCGGAAACACGCTAATGTTCCGCTCCAGGAAATTATTGCCGAGATCTGACGTTGAATCTGCAGTAATTTTTATCATAATTTAATACTCCTTTTTTTAATTAAAAACCGAAAACTATCGAAAACAACGCGTTTCCGGAAATTGCGAATGCCATTTTTCCTCTGACCGAGGAAATTTTAACCGCGCCCCTCTTGCGCGAATCGAGCGAATTGTTTCTGTTGTCGCCCATGACGAAAATTTCGTCCTCTCCTATGGTAATTATTCCGTCGCCCTCTATTTCCTCTTCGGGCGAGAATACTTTGTCTATTCCGA
>CAKQJJ010000245.1 GCA_934247335.1 uncultured Clostridia bacterium
GACTTAATCTTCACGCAAGTTATATCTCGGACGACACCGGCTGCGACAGAGACGGCATAACGATAGACAATTTTGCGTCCTGGATAGATTACGCTCGTCAGCGCAACATAAAGCTCGATTTCAACGCAACTCTTTTCGGACACGAAAACGCGGCTGACGGCATGACGCTTTCGCATCCCAATCCCGAAATACGCGCGTTCTGGATTCGTCACGTAAAAGCCTGCCGTAAAATCGCGGCGGAAATAGGAAAAATGCAAAAATCTCCGTGCCTTATGAATCTCTGGATTCCCGACGGACTGAA
The DNA here is from genome assembly GCA_934247335.1 of uncultured Clostridia bacterium. Classification (GTDB taxonomy): domain Bacteria; phylum Bacillota; class Clostridia; order Christensenellales; family Pumilibacteraceae; genus Neoclostridium. Next base: position 302 of record CAKQJJ010000245.1, read on the forward strand.
AGAAATCCCTGCCGACCGACTGGGTCCGCGCGCTCGCCTTAAAGAATCGCTCGACGATATTTACAGCATTAAATATTCGCCCGATTGCCTTGTGGACAGCGTTGAAAGCAAAGTGTTCGGAATAGGACTGGAAAGCTACACCGTGGGAAGTTCGGAATTCTACACCAACTATGCCGCCAGAAACGGACTGTGCTGTCTGCTCGACAACGGGCATTTTCATCCCACCGAAAACGTTGCCGATAAAATCTCGTCCATGCTGTTGTTCTCGGACAAAGTGGCTTTGCACGTAACCCGCCCCGTACGCTGGGACAGCGATCACGTAGTTACCTTCAACGACGACGTGCGCGAAATATGCAAAGAAATCGTATCGTGCGGCGCGCTTAACCGCACTTTGATCGGGCTCGATTATTTCGACGCAAGCATAAATCGTATCGCCGCCTGGGTTATAGGCGCGAGAGCGGTGCAGAAAGCGCTTTTATTCGCGCTGCTAACTCCGCACGAAACGCTTAAAAAGATGCAGGACGAGCGCGATTTTACGCATATGCTCGCACTTGACGAAAAAATCAAGGACTTGCCGTTCGGAACGGTGTGGGAACAATACCTCGTTTACACCGATACGCCGATAGAATGGCAGAAGTACGTTGATAAGTACGAAAAAGAAGTGCTTTTGGAGAGAGGTTAATATGGAATTTAAAAACGTTATTAAAGGAATTACCGGAAAAATAGCCGCAAACGCCGATTTTATTCAGGAATTTTGCAAAACCGCGTCCAATCTTTACAGGCTGGGCTGGGACGAGCGCAACGGCGGCAACATGAGCATGCTTTTGGATGAAACCGAAGTCAAAAAGTATATAGATACCGACGATTGCATCCGCGAGCTCGACATGACTTTCGCGGCTCCCGAACTTGCCGGCAAGATTTTCCTCGTAACCGGCACGGGCAAATATTTCAAAAACGTCGAAGCCGATCCCGAAAGCAATCTCGGAATTTTCAAAATCTCCGACGACGGCAAGCGCGCGCTTCTGTTGTGGGGATACAAGGACGGCGGACGTTTTACAAGCGAACTTCCCGCGCATCTTATGAGTCATATCGCCCGTCTTAAAGTCGATCCCAATCAAAAAGTGGTAATTCACACGCACCCCACCAACCTGGTGGCAATGACTTTCGTTCACGAACTCAGCGACAAGGCTTTCTCGCACACGCTGTGGCAGATGTGCACCGAGTGCCTGGTAGTGTTCCCCGAAGGCGTGGGCGTTTTGCCGTGGATGCTTTGCGGCACCAACGAAATAGGACAGGCAACCGCCGAAAAAATGAAGGATTACCGCCTCGTCGTCTGGGCTCAGCACGGAATTTACGGCGCGGGCAAAGATCTCGACGAAACTTTCGGACTTATCGAAACGGCGGAGAAAGCCGCTCAGATTTATATGCTTATCGGCGACAGAAAAATCAAAAACACGATAACCGACGACAATCTCCGCACGCTTGCAAAAGGATTCAATCTTACTTTCCGCGAAGATTTTTTAGGTAAATAAAAGGAAAGCGAACGCTCGCAGACTTGTCCGTAAATTACTCGGCCTGCGGGCGTTTATTTTATCCGATACATTTGTATTTATTAAATATTTTTGTTTGTCCATTAAAAATATTTATGGATTGTTTGTCACAATAAGACAAAATCGACGAATAAAACGCCCGAAAAAGAGGAAAAACAGCACATTTTCGGGCAAAACGCTGAAATTATGTGACAAAAATTTTCACAATCACAAATAATTATGAGCTTCAAACAAAACATTATTTGACATTATGTTTTTTTGTGGTAATATAATAATAAAAAGCGCCGATCAGCCAATCTGGCAAACGCGGCGCTCTCTATTTTTAAT
>CAKQJJ010000246.1 GCA_934247335.1 uncultured Clostridia bacterium
TATTAGAGGCTAACGGTAAGTATTATATTTACGCTACGGGTAACAAGGGCGTAAACGTGTATCGTTCGGAAGATCTGTTCGGCGGGTACGAGTACGTCGGCGTAGTGGGCGCGCTTCCCGGTAAAAAGGAATACTGGGCTCCGTCGGTAATCGAACTGGACGGAAAGTACTATATGTACGTTTCGTGCATGCCGGAAAAGGCAACCGACACTCACGAACAGGCAATGTTCGTCATGACGGCGGACAAGCCCGAAGGTCCGTTTGAAAACGCCAAACAAATTCTGGCACCCTTTTCAATCGATTCGCACATTGTCAAAAACGACGCGGGATTGTTTCTGTTCTATTCCATGAACGACTATCAGTCCGCTATGGGCGGCACGTATATCGTCGTGGATAAAATGCTCGACCCGTTCACGCCCGAAGGAAAACCGGTTTCGGTAATCCGCCCTTCCTTAAAAGAAGAACTCTGGGCAAAGGCGCGTTTCCGTCCCGATCAGGACTGGTACACGATAGAGGGAGCGTTCTATTTCCGCAAAGGCGATTGGCACTACGTGTTGTACAGCGGCAACTGCTACGAAAACGAATACTATTTCGTAGGCTACGCGTACGCGCATATGAGTGAAAACGATCTTACTAAAATCAAATTCCAAAAATATCCGTCGGACGACGTATATCAACCTCTTCTCGCCAAAAACGAGTTCGAGGAAGGAACCGGTCACAACAGCGTGATAGAACATAACGGCGAATTCTACGCGGTCTATCACGGACGCGACTGGAGGGAGAAAACCGCAGGGTACACCGAGTATCGTACCGCGCGCATCTGCAAGCTTAACGTCGAGGCAGAAAAAATAACTGCCCAGCGTTACGAGGACAGGGTGTAATGCGCGAATGGTTTTCCGACGTCCTGGATAAGGACGAAAGTATTTCGGGTTCGTACAAGCCCGAAAAATTCAAATTCTTTTTTATGGCAATACTCACGTACTGCGTAATAGGACTTATAATAGTCTTGTTTGCGACGCTTGCCGTCATATTCCCCACCGATATGGAAGAAGCTCCCACGCTGTGGTACAGATTCATTCCGTCGGCGGTGTTCCTTGCCGGACTTGTCGTAAACTGCCTTTTGGACGCGGTATGGTACAGAAACGTGGGCTATTGTTATACGAATAAGCGCATAATCATCAGATGCGGCGTATTCGGTGTGTACTACCGCTGTCTAGATCTCGATTCGATAGGCGTTATTGACGTCAGCATAACAGTCTTCGATAAGATATTGCGGCGCGGCACAGGCACTTTAAGGTTCGGTTCGCTTGCCAACCCCACAGTTCCCAATACGGGAATGTACGCTTTCATGCACGTAAAAGACCCTTATGTCGTCTATAAGTGCATCAAAGACGCTGTGGACAAGGCAAAAAATAACCCGAAGAATGCGCAAGTTTAATGATGAAAAAAATAATTTAACAGGAGCGACTGAAAAGTCGTAATTACGGTGGTGTTTATGAATAAGATACAAGAAAGATTAAAAGAACTCAGAAAAGTCATGAAGGTTACTCAGCGCAACGTTGCAGACGAACTCGGAATCACTCAGGTTACGTACTGCCATTGGGAAAACGGACAGACTCAGCCCGACATCGAAAATATCATTGCTCTTTGCAAGTATTTCTCGGTTTCCGCAGATTACCTTCTCGGAATCAGCGATTTCTAATCGCAAACTAAAACCGAACATAACGAAAACTCTCCTTGCGGCTGACGGCGTAGGGGAGTTTTTTTATGCAGAAAAAGCCTTTTATATAAATTTAACCGGTTAAACGCGCGATAATCGTCATAATTTTACAAAATTTATACGCTAAAAAATTTGCATATCGTCAAGCTTTATGCTATAATACACGGGTATGAAAAAGACGTGTGCGTTTACGGGCAATCGCCCCGAAAAATTACCGTGGGGTTACGACGAGAACGATGAGCGCTGTAAAGCTGCTCGCTCGGCTATTATGCAAAAAGTGGAACTCGCCGTGCGTGACGGCTATACGCGGTTTATAAGCGGAATGGCTCAGGGCGGAGATATGTTCTTTGCCGAGTGCGTTCTGGAAATCAGAAGAAGCAATCCCTCGGTAATCCTCGAATGCGCCGTGCCGTATAAAGGTCAGTCGTCGCGTTGGAGCCTGGACTATCGCCGCC
>CAKQJJ010000247.1 GCA_934247335.1 uncultured Clostridia bacterium
ACGGTAGCTCCGAAAAAAATTTACCAAAAGGAGCAGAAAAAAGAACAATGAAAAAGTTTTTCAAGAGCAAGACTTTTCTGGGCGCGGTACTCAGCATTGCGCTTTGCGTAAGCCTTATAGCGGGCGCAACGTTTGCAATCTTCACGAGCGAAGCAAGCGTTAACATCGCGGTCACCAGCGGCACGGTAAAAGTCACGGCAACCGTCGATAATCTTAAACTGTATTCGTTGGATAACATCGACGCAAACACGTTTACGGGCACGGAGACCGAAAGAACGAAGGAAGGCTCGTTCCTGAATAAGGGCACGGCAACTCTGTCGGGGAACACGCTTTCTCTCGACAGGCTCACCCCGGGCGACAAAGTAACGTTCGTCGTCAATATCGCCAATGAAAGCAACGTCACCATCAAATACAGAACGTTGCTTTCGGTGAAAGATTCGGGACTTTTCGAGTCACTTAAAGTGTCCGTCGGCGGAAGAACGGCAGGCAATGCAAGCGACTGGACGGTCATGACCGACGCAGGCGAAATCGCTTCCGAAGAATGTTCGATAGAACTGCCTGCGTCCGCAACCGACGAATATCAGGGTAAATCGTGCAAAATCGATTTCGTCGTCGAGGCGGTTCAGGGCAACGTTGACGAAAATACCGTAAACAGCAGCGACGTCTACGACGAAAAACAGCTTCGCCTTGCGCTTTACGAAGCACCCGCAGACGGAACGAAGAAAGTAATCAGGCTTAAAAGCGACGTAACGCTTCAGATGCTGTACGCTGCGGACAATTATTCTCACAGCGGGGAAACTCTTGCGGATAATGCCGAAGGTGATACGTTCAATCGTTATAAAGTGGGCGTTCATCCGCTTGAAAGCGATCCCTCTCACTGGAATCCGCTCGTAACCGGACAAACGCAGGAAGAGCGCCTTGTCTACGGCGCATACTATCATATGGCTGCAACCGACGAGAGAATAGGTCGTCTTGTAGTTAAAAACGGACAGAACGTCGTCATCGATCTCAACGGCTACACGATAAGAAAGGCAAGCCGCGCTACTCACGGCGATTGGAGCAACACCTGTACCGATATAATCGCAAACTACGGCACGCTCACTCTCACCGATTCGAGCGATGTTCCCGGAACCGTCATGGGTAACGGATTTATTTCCTGCGGCGGCGCGGTTGTTCACAATTACGAAGGCGCAACCTGCACGATTGAAAAAATCAACGTTGACGGCAACGCTGCGGGTATGTCTGCTCACACCGGTCAGTACGTTATCGTCAATCAGGGTACGATGACCGTCGATTCCGCAAACGTCTACGACGACGCGCTCGACGTTTCGCTGCTCGTAAACGAAAAAGGCACGGTAACTGTTAAAGGCAGCACCGTATTAAATCATCCCTATTCTAAGAATATTAACTGCAAAGGCGGCGAAATGGTAATCGAGAGTGGCGTTAAGATCGTTTCCGAAAAATACGCCGTATATGCAAAGGCGGGCACCGTCACCGTTAAAGACGGCGTGGTTATCGAATGCGACGGCGTTCTGTATGAAGACGGCGGCACGATAATCTGCAATCAGTATCCCGTAAAGAAGGATTATAATTCCGTAACGTTGATAAGCGATCTTAAAAAAGGCGGGGACGTAACCGTCGGCAACGATATTACGCTTGACGGAGAGACAAGCGAAAGTGGCACTGTAGACCCTGACAGAGAAATGCAACTGAAAGAAGTCGGCGAAATAAATCTCACGCTTAACGGCACTCTTACCAGCGGAAATATTGCCGGATACACCTGGGGTTGCATGAGAGTTATGCCCGGCACGGCTCTTACGATTTCCGCAGGTGAAAAAGGTAAATTTATAAACACAAAATCACAGTCTGCCATTAACGTTTGCGGCGGTGAAGTGGTTGTAAACGGCGGATATTTTGAAAGTGCGGGCTATGTCTTCTTTATATATAACGACGCCGACGCATGCGACAGTAAATTGACTGTCAATGGCGGCACATTTAAGTCGAATTGGGGCGTTATCGGCAAGGATATGCCTGCAACCGTTATCATCAACGGCGGAACGTTCTATAATTGGGATCCGAGCGCTTATGTCAATAGCGAAACTCACGAGGTCATCGAAACTACCGTGGAGGGCGAAACTATTTACACCGTAACCGCGAAATAATCTGTTTTTCCC
>CAKQJJ010000248.1 GCA_934247335.1 uncultured Clostridia bacterium
CGGCAGCCGTCAGCGCTATTTCCACTGCGTAACATCCGAGAATAGACAACAACATTCCGACGATTACCGTGCTTGCGACGATGACAATCATCTTTTTGTCCTTTTTGCCGCCGAATTTAATGTAAAGCGTAAATCCGAGAAAAGCGGCAATGAACGACGACCAGCCGGCAATAAATCCTACGGAATACAAAGCAATGGCAAATACTCCGCCTGCAAGCGTTCCGATAAGCGCGCCCAGAAAGCCTCTGCCGTAATGTCCGGGAGCCAGCTTAAAGCGCTCTTCCTCTTCGTGCAGCGTGTTTGCCAATTTTTCCACGCATTCGTCGTGAAGGGTTACTTGGTTCTCTCCGATTTTATGCTCGGACGACGGAGTATCTTCCAACTTTTGTCCGCACACCGGGCAAGCGTCCGCACCGGGAATTTCTGCCTTGGTCATGACGGAAATCGCCTTGTCGATAACGAGGTCGGTTTGCGAAACCAGGTCGTCAAGATTTCGGTACTCGGGTCCTATCTGAATTTCGACGCCCCACGCAAGAATGGCAACTTTGCTTCTTCTGATGCCCGCCATTTTTGCCGCAGTGACGAACTTGATAGCCATATCCTGCGGCACTTTGCCGGAAATCGTCACTTTAACCGGCACGAGCGCACGCACGTCGTCCAGGCTTACGTTTACCTCGTACCCCTTTACGACGCCGTGAGCGTGTCCGGTTTGTTCGTCCACCGTAAGCCCGCGACGGGCAAACATGTCCGAAAATTGTTTAAGCATTTTTCTTCTCTCTCTATCTTTTACGGTTCGGTTTATTTTTTAATCTCGATGAGCGATTGATCCCACATTTCGGGAGCTTCGTAGCCCATGAAGTTTACCATGGTTGCGGCAACGTCGCTGAGCCCGAACTTGCCCTCGTCGGCTTTGACGGTGTAGGCGTCGCGATAGTAGTTGTCGTAAATAAAGCAGGGAACGGGATTGAGAGTGTGGCTGGTTTTTGCCTTGTACTTGCCGTTTTTATCGGTTTTGAGCGCGCCTTTTTTGTCTACTTCGTACATTTCGTCGGCGTTACCGTGATCGGCGGTGATGAGCGCAACGCCTTTGAGTTTGTCAACCACGTCTATTATTCTCTTGATCTGCAAGTCAAGCGCTTCCATTGCGCATTCGGTTGCGGCGAGGTTGCCGGTGTGACCCACCATATCGCCGTTGGGGAAGTTAACGCGCAGGTATTTATACTTTCCGCTTTCCAGGCACTCGATGAGCTTATCGGTGATTTCGGCGCATTTCATCCAGGGGCGCTGCTCGAAGGGAACGACGTCGGACGGAATTTCGATATACGTTTCCAGTTTTTCGTCGAATTTACCCGACTTGTTGCCGTTCCAGAAATAGGTTACGTGACCGTACTTCTGCGTTTCGGAAATGGCGAGTTCCGCAATTCCGGTGCCGGAGAGATATTCGCTCATGGTGTTGGTGATTTCCGGGGGATTAACCAGATATTTGTGCGGAATATGTCGATCGCCGTCGTATTCGAGCATTCCGGCATAAACCACTTTCGGGAAGCGTACTCTATCGAATTTGTCGAAGTTTTCACTGTCGAAGGCAAGCGAAATTTCGATTGCGCGGTCGCCGCGGAAGTTGTAGAACACTACGCTGTCGCCGTCTTCGATTGTTCCGACGGGTTTACCGTCTTTTGCGATGACGAAAGGCGGCAGATCCTGATCGATTACTTTAAGTTCGTTTCTGTAAGTCGTGATTGCTTCTTCTGCGGAGGCAAACTGTCTGCCTTCGCCGAGAACGTGCGTTTTCCAGCCCTTTTCCACCATTGCCCAGTTTGCTTCGTATCTGTCCATGGTGATATTCATTCTGCCGCCGCCCGACGCGATCATAACGTCGAAATCGGCGCTGCGGAGCGAATTCATAAATTCCTCGAAAGGACGAACGTAATCGAGAGCGGAAGTTTCGCCCACGTCTCTGCCGTCGAGCAGAATGTGAACGCGAACTTTTTTAACTCCTTCCTTCTTTGCCTCGGTCATCATTGCCTTTAAGTGGTCTATGTGCGAGTGAACGTTGCCGTCGCTGAACAAGCCGAGGAAATGAAGAGTGGAATTGTTGTTTTTAACGTTTGCAACCACTTCTTTCCAGGTGTCGGAAGCGAACATTTTGCCGCTTTCGATGGACTGGCTTACCA
>CAKQJJ010000249.1 GCA_934247335.1 uncultured Clostridia bacterium
GTGCTGGTCTTTGCCGGAATTACTTCGATGACGTGAACTTTGACATTTCCGTCCGCTGCGATCTTAAACGCGCTTTCGTCCACTTTGTCGAGATTTATCGAATGGCGATATTCTTCCGGATAGGAATATTTTTTTCTTTCAAACAACGCCTTGCCGCCTTTTGCCACAAGCTCGCCGTCAATGAACACTTCGTCCACGACGCACTTTTCAAGGTCGGAAATAAGCACCATATCCGCGCATTTGCAGGGCGCAATCGAACCGAGTTCGAGGCTTAAACCGTAGCATTCGGCGGTGTTTATGGTAACCATCTGTATTGCGGTTACCGCGTCGATGCCCTCTTCTATCGCGCGGGCGACTATGTGGTCGAGATGTCCGCTGCTTACCAGCGTGTGCGGGTGAGAGTCGTCCGAAACGAGGCATGCGAAACGGCTGTCCACCTCGTGTTTCGTGACCGCTTTGCCCACTTCTTCGAGGTCGTGCCAAGCCGAGCCTTCGCGAAGCTGAGCGTACATTCCTCTGCGCATTTTTTCAAGCGCGCTTTGCTCGGTGGTGGATTCGTGGCAGCAGTTGATTCCCGCCGCGATATAGGCGTTTAACATTGCACCGGTTTCGGGTATGGAAAAGTGACCGGTTACCGCTTTGCCGGCTTTAAGCGTTTCGCCCACTATGTCGTGGGTATGCTTGTCCGAATTGACTATGCCGGGGAAGTTCATCATTTCGCCCAACCCCGCGCACTGCTTCCATTTCATGGTTTCGGCAATGTCCTCGGGATGAATTTCCGAACCCGTATCCTCGAATCCGGGAACGGCGGGAACGCACGACGGCGTAACCAGCATTGCTTTAAGCGGCGTGGTCTCGGCGTCTTTCAGCATGCACTTAACTCCGTCCAGCCCTTTTACGTTGCATATTTCGTGCGGATCGAAGAAAATACCGCAGGTGCCGTGCGGAATAACCGCTCTCGCGTATTCGCCGGCTGTCAGCATGGAAGATTCGACGTGCATATGCCCGTCCATAAACGCGGGCGCCAGAAATTTGCCCTTTCCGTCAACGATTTTCGTGTTTTCGCCTATCGACGCGGAAACGTCGCCCACGGCGGCTATTCTGCCCATGGACACCGCAACGTCGTATCCCTCGAGAATCTCTTTCGTGCAAACGTTGATAAGCTTGGCGTTGACGATTACGAGATCGGCTTTTTCCTTACCCATAGCGACTGCCGAAAGCTTACGGGTACATTCCCACAACGGAAATTTGCAAAACGTGTTGATCATAGTTACCTCCGATTGAAGTTATACCCATATTGTAGCAAATTTTCCGTAAATTGCAACCGTTAAACGCCCCGCCGCCGCTTTTCACCGAAATTTATAACTCTCGCGTGAAAGGGCACAAAGCGTTTGAGTAAACCTCTTACCCGTTGCCTCGTTCACCCCGTAGGAGAGACCTGTGGTCTCCCGCATTACAATGTGGGGACAGGCGTCCCCGACTGTCCGATTTTAAGCTTTACAAAAACATACGCTGTATTATAAATCGGATAATTTCGCTCGCGCCACGCATTTACGACCTTCAACTATCTCTCACTCTACTTCCTTTTCATCACGCACACGGTTTCGACGTGATCGGTCATGGGGAACATGTCGAAGGGCTGAACTTCGGATATATCGTATTTGTCGGAGAGAATTTTGCAATCGCGGGCGAGCGTTGCGGGGTTGCAGCTGACGTAAACCAGCGTTTCGGGGGCGAAATCTTTAACCGACTGCAAAACGTTCGGGTCGCAGCCGCTTCTGGGCGGGTCGAGAACGATAAGGCAGCCTTCCGCCTTGTCTTTCAAAGAGGGCAGAACCGTCTTGACGTCGCCGAGGAGCGCGGTCATATTTTTGATATCGTTGTCGCGGGCGAGCTTTTTGGCAGACTCGGTAGCCTCGCGGTTTATTTCTATTCCGATAACCTCGTTTGCCACGCCGGCAAGCATAGCGGTCATTATTCCGGCGCCCGAATACGCGTCGATAATCGTTTTTACCGAAGCGTTTTTTGCGATTTCGCGGACTTTTTCGTAAATGCGAGTGCGGATATAATCGTTAACCTGAAAAAATCCCGCGGGATGAACGAAAATTTTCAGTCCGCCGACGTCCACCGTATTTTCGTTGCCGTACGCAAGCTTCCACTC
>CAKQJJ010000250.1 GCA_934247335.1 uncultured Clostridia bacterium
GAACTTACCTACGTTAAAGTGGGCGGATGGATGTATATCGTTATCTCCGCAAACGGCGACGCAGGCTGCATCGGAACGGAAGGCAACAAATTCAATTCAACCGCAAAAACGTACGTCAATTTCGTTCCCGCAATGATCGACCTCGAAAAAGGAACTATGTACGTCCGCAAAGGTTTCCCCAGCAACAACGGAAACGACAAAAGTATGAACCGTGACGAAACTTATTATTCTTCCACCAAAATCGGTGAGTACACGTCCACGTTCATGAAAGACGTTCTTTCCAATATTACGTACGTAGAAGCCGAATTCGCGTTCGGCGCCGGCAAGAGCTTCGGTAAGATGAGTGGCTACGGCTACACCACCGACGCTACCGTGCTTGCAGAACTCGAAAAAAATCTCAAGAGCGAATTCTCGATAACTTCCAACCTCGATCTTGCCGATATCGAACTTAAAGTAGACGGCGAAGACTATAAGGGAGCGGAAGTGCTCACCATTCAGCAAACCCGCACCGTAACCTTCAAGGTTCCCGCAGGCAAAATGATCGCCGAACTCACCGTAGGCGGCAAAGACGCTGCGTTCGAGCGTGAAGGCGACGTCGTTACCGTCGTAATCAGCAACGACGAAACGCTGGGCAACAAGGCGCTCGTAATCTCCCTCGAAGAAGGTAAAGACGCCGTAATCAGCGGAACCGTATCGGTTGAAGGCGAATTTACCGGCAAAGATCAGCTCGATAACGTAATGGTTCGTTTCGTTTCCGAAACCGGCGCATTCGTCCGTGCTACCTACGACAAGGCAACCAAGAAATATTCGGCTTCCGTACCCGCAGGCACCTGGACTCTGTTTGCAACCAACGGATATATCAGCGGCGAAGTCGCAGTCAAGAGCGTATTCAACAAAGATGCAACCGTTGACGTAAAACTCAACGCTCTCGCTTCGATCGGCGCAACCGGCATTACCAGCGGAGGCATGACCGACAACGGCGACGGAACGTACGACGTAAAGAGAACCGAATGGAATTCTCAGGAAAACGCAATGAAAAACGTTACGTTCATTCCGCAGAACGAAGTGCTCGAGTTCGGATACACCGTCACCGGACTTAATACGAGAGGCGACAACGCAGGAGGCGTAGGATTGTATCCGTTTATCGGAATGTTCGTTAAGAGCGCCGACGGCGGAACCTGGCGTATCACCTGGTGCAACGCAGGCGATCAGATGGCTCAGATGCCCACCGACGATCTTGCTCGTTACGCAGTAACCGATACTCAAAAGTTTTGGGAACCGTTTGGCAAGCCTTCCAATTATTACTGCTACGATAGCGCAAACTACAAACTGACGGTAAAAATCACTATTGACGGATACAACGTAAAAGTGTTCTTCAAAACCGGAGAAGAAACCGAGTGGAAGAACGTTGCGTTCGATAGCGGCGACACTTTGAATATCTACGAATTCTGGAACAAAGATTCTACAACGAACCGCATGTTCAACACCGCCGATCATCCCGTCGGAGCACGTAAAGATTACGTAGACACGTTGTATAAAGTCGATCAGGAATGCCAGTTCGGTATTTCGGTTCGTCGTGACGGAAAGGACAACGACGTCAACAACGTCAGAATGTCCGATATCTGGTACAACATTACCGCCAAAAACTAATCGGCAAAATTCGCTTTTTCCCGGGCGCGCGTTCCTTAAACGTAAGTAAACGCGGATAAGGCTCTTCGCTCCGCCCGTCAAAATCGAAAATCATTAAAAAATCACCTCTGTCAACCCAAAAGTCCGGCAGAGGCGATTTTTTTATTTACAATATTTTGTGTCACGCAAAAAATAACGGCTATATGCAGAAACGAAACATGCTTACTGTAGGGACAGGCGTCCTCGACTGTCCGAAAAGAACGGCGGCGGGAGCAAGCCCCCGCCCTACAATAAGAGGTCATTTGTATGTGACATAACGATTATCCTATTTATAATATATCGTTTGCTTTTACCTGAAACCACGCTCGGACAGCCGAGGACGAAAGTCCCTACAATTGGAAAACAAGCGTTTGTTTCCTCTCACGCCAAAAAGCGTTGCGGGGTCCGGGACACAGTCGCAAGTGTCCCGGCGACTTTTTTGCTTCTTTTTTCTTCGCCTGAAAAAAGAAGATATTCATTTAAAGC
>CAKQJJ010000251.1 GCA_934247335.1 uncultured Clostridia bacterium
TTGTTACCGTTATGCCGTAAGTATAGCATATTATCGCGCCGTTTTCAAGTACGGACGAACTTATCCGCCGTTTTTTCTTTATTATTTATTGCGCGCGCCTATTCGTACTGAGCTTTTATGATTTTTTCCAGCTCTTTTGCCGCTACCGAAAGCGAAAAGTCGGAGCGCTTTATAAGGCATATTTCGCGCGGGGCAATAGGCTCTTCGGTTTCGAGCATAAGAACCTCGCCGCTTTCCAACTCTTTTTCGGCAAACGAGCGAGGTATAAAGCCTATGCCCAGATTGCTCTGCACGATGGATAAAATCTGATGCGAGGTGGAAACTTCTATGTCGGGCGAGAAGGAAAGCCCGTGTTCGCGGAATATCGCCGTGTAATATTCGTAAGTTTTGCTCGTTTTGTTAAGGCTTATTATGCGGTGATTCGTCAGCTCGGCAAGACTGACTTTTTCGCCGGCGAGATATTTGTATCTTTCTCCGCAAACCACGATATCCTGAAATTGTTTTACGGACACCGATTTCAGCGATTTGTCGAGGTCGAAAGGCGTTGCTATAAGCGCAAAATCCACCGCCTGATTTTTTACCGCGCTTATCGCCTGCACGTTCGTGAGATTTACGAGGCTGAACTTTATTTTTGGATACAGCGAATGAAAGCGGACCAGCGCGGCAAGCAGAACTTCGTGCAGGGCGGTTTCCGAAACGCCTATTCGTATATTGCCTTCCTCGAAGCTGTTGTAACGGGCAAGTTCTTCTTCGGCGGCGGCTATCTGCTCGTACGCGATGGAAACGCGGCGGAACAACTTTTCGCCTTCCGGGGTGAGAGTTACGCCCTTGTTGGAGCGGGTAAACAGCACGCATCCGAGATCGCGTTCGAGATTTTTAATCGTGCGCGTAACGTTGGGCTGCTCGGAATACAGCGCTTCGGCTGCCGCCGTTATGTTTCCGTACTTTGCCACGAAATAGAAAGTCTTGTAATTTTCAAAATTTGTGTCCATTTTAACTTCATGCCATATCAAAAAAGAATTGTGAGCATTGTAAATATATATTTTACAGATAGCTGCAAAAGAATTATAATCTATCCCGCAAAATAAGTCAAGGAAGTTTTTATGAAAAAGACAAAAAACGAAATTTCGCAATCCATGTGTATGCTGGTATTCATAATAATATCGGGCGGATTGCAGGACGCTTATTCGTATTTCTGTCGCGACGGCGTATTTGCCAACGCGCAGACGGGCAACATAGTGTTTTTAAGCGTCAACCTGGTCAGAGGCGACCGGGCGGGAGTAGTCAAATATCTGGTCCCCGTCGGATTTTTCGCGCTCGGAGCCGTGCTTGCCAAAACGCTGTTTTTCCTTTTGGATAAAAAGAAAATGTTCTGGAAGCAGATTGTTTTGCTGTGCGAAACGATAGTTTTATTCGCGGTTGGCTTTATTCCGCAAAGCATGAATCTGTACGCAAACGCGCTGGTGTCGTTCGCGTGCGCCATGCAAGTGCTGTCGTTCGATCAGATTTACGGCAACGATTTCGCAAGCACGATGTGTATAGGCAACATGGTACGCATGTCCGGCTCGCTCGTGACGGCAATTGCAAGAAAGGACAAAGCTGCGCTTAAACGTTTCTTGCTGTACCTTGCCGTCGTGGTTATATTCGCGGCAGGTGCGGGAGCGGGGTATCTGATGCAAAAAGTCACCGGTAATTACGCGATAATGTTCTCGGCGCTTCTGACGTTTATTGCGTCGTTCGCTTTTATAGGAAAAGAAAAAGCGGAAGTAGCCGTCGAAAACGATAAAAACGAGGCGGACGTATGAAAAAAAGTCAAGGTATGAAAAAACAACAAATAGTCGTTCTGACAGCCGGGCTGGTTCTGATTGCGGCGCTGCTCGTCGGGATTTTTCTCATCCCCGCAAAGCAAAGCGACGAAAGCATAAACGAGGCTATGCGCGACGAGGTTTTGCACGAAGTAAACAAAATAAACCTGTTCGGGCTTGCGGTCAATCCCGGTCTTATCTCGGCGTTTACGGTAACGGGAATAATATTCGTATTCGCTCTGGTCGTAAGAATTTTCGTTATTCCGAAATTCACTTACGTCCCCAAAAAGTTTCAGCTCGTACTGGAAACCGCGGTGGGAACGTTCGAC
>CAKQJJ010000252.1 GCA_934247335.1 uncultured Clostridia bacterium
AAAGCGCAGTTTTCAAAAAAGAACACGACCGAAACATGATCGTGCCCTTATTATACTTCATTATGATAAAGTTGTAAAGCGTTTTTAACCGCTTTTTAAAAAATTTTTTCGATTTTTTTGTAATCGGACAAGCCGAAGACGAAGCTATTCAGCCGATTTTGGTCAAATCGGGGCTTCCGTGGCTTTTATCGAGAAAAAGATACACGGTTTTTCTAAGCACTTCTATCTGCGATTTGAGGTAGTATTCGTCCTCGAACATCGCGTAATGCACGCACGCGCGCACGAAGATAAAAATGAGCGGAGTTATTATATCTCGCGACAAGCCGATTTTCGGCTCCAAAATGCGGGCGTATTCGCTGTAACGCTTGTTTACGCCCTCAAAAAAGCGTTTGCCGTACTCGATATACTTCGGGTGAGTGTACACCTGATACATAAGACGGTACTTTTTGCCGTGTTCGCGCGCGGTCCAGTACGGAACTTCAAGCAAAAATCTTTCCACGTCCTTGGCGTCAACCGGCGCTTTGCGCATAAACTCGTCCTCCACCTTGGACATGCAGTACTCGGTGGACTGAACTATAAGCTGATCGATATCGCTGAAATAAGTGTAAAGCGCGGCTTTGGAAATACCGGCTGCTTCCGCAAGTGCGGATATTCCGGTGCCGTGAAGTCCGTTTTCGGCATAACACGTGTAACACGCAGTCATAATACGTTCCTTTTTATCGTTAAAAGCCTCCTGATTACGTGTGCGCATGTGTTCTTCCTCCGTCCGTAGCAGTTATATATCAGATTATATCACAACTTACATAATTTGTCAATATATAAATTCTTATATTGTTTCATACTTTTTATATTTTTAATTTTTCGGTTTCGTTTCAGGATTTTGCAAGATCTTTTTAGTAGTTGAGCATTAAATCCGAACCGATTGCTTACGCAAGCTCGCTCAATAATTTCACGCCGAGAACGGTAGCGGGAATACGATATCCGGGCGCCGTATTGGAAAGAACGACCACCGCTGTACCGCTTTCCTTATCGAAGCCGAGGTAACTGTTATAATTTCCGGTACCGCCGTTGTGCCAGACGAAACCGTTCCGGCTGTCTATAATCCACGCCATGCCTATTGCGTCCATGTTTATTCCCAGCGCTTTATACGATTGCGGCGTACCGTTTATTTCCGCAAGTTTTTCGTGGCACCTCGCAAAATACAGCTCGCCCGAAAGCTGCATCTTGGCATACGCCAGCATATCCTCTATATCGGAAGTAACCGCGCCCGCGGACAGATAGGCGTCGCCCGATTTCCAGTTCCAGTAATTGCCGAGATCGCCGCTCCCGTCGGATATTTTGGTGTTTTTAAGCCCGAGTTCGCCTGCCGCAAAGTCGTTAAGAAGCGCTTCGTATTCGGTTCCGTACGCCGATTCGAGCACAAGTCCTAAAACGGCAAATCCGTAATTGGAATACTCGAAACCATAGCTTTTTTCGGGCATATCGAGCTTGCCGGCGCGCAAAAACACTTCTTTTTTTGTAATTCCGTAAAAATCGTTTCTGCCGACGAGAAAATTTACGATCATCGGGGCTTCAAAATAATAACCCTTATAACCCGAAGTGTGAGTAAGCAGCCCTTCTATCGTGGGATAGTTTTTCCCCTTCGGCAAGGACAGATACTTGTCAATCGTGTCGCCGAGCGAAACTTTTCCCTCTTCTATCGCCTTGCTTATCAGCGCCGCGGTAAACGTTTTGGTAAGCGAGCCTATTTCGTACGTGTGCAGGCTTTTTGAAAGCTCTTTGCCGTCGTTTCCGTACACCGTATACGAGCTTTCGCCGTTTTTGATGACACCCACGGTTATCACTGCGTCGGGATTGTTTTTGGTGGTATATTCCAGCGCTTCGCGAAAGCTTAAATCGGGCAATTTGCTCGCTTGTTTCGAGCCGTAGACCGCCACGCCCGCAACTATCGCCGCCACGCACAGCACGACGGCTGCCGCTATTATGATTTTCGTCTTTTTGGAATAGTCTTTGTCAAAGATAAAATATCTGCCGGTGCGCTTTTTGTACTCCACGTATCGGTCCCCGAATCTGCCGGCGAGAAATTTTTCCTCCTGCAATATCTGCAAATGCAGCATAATCA
>CAKQJJ010000253.1 GCA_934247335.1 uncultured Clostridia bacterium
ATATAGGTTTGCTCCGTTCCGTGTCCGAGCATCGTTTTTGCCCAGCCGTCGGGATTATCGAAGAAAACGAGATAAGATCCCGTTCCGCCGAGAGTTAATAATCCATAAGATAACGAATTGATTTTTTTGCTTTGATAATGTCCTATTCCTGCGACGAGGTCAGCAACAATACCCATCACGAGATAGCCGACAGCCATCGCCCAATGCATACCCGTAACAAACCAGACGAGGCAGAGAATCGCTCCGAGAATAGTTACCGCAAAGCGTTTCTGAACTTTTGCGAGCATAAGAAGATAAATCGGACCGCAAAGAAGCGCGCTTCCTACGGGCATATAAAATGTCAGCACGGGGTTCGGCGCGAAGAATATGCCTCCGATAAGAGCAAACACGAGAAACAATGCGGAAAATATTCCGATCGTTACAAGGTTTTTGACGGTAAGACCTTTTTTAGTTGCGTTTTGATTATCCATAATCGTTGTCCTTTATCCCGCAAATATTATTGACTTTATTTGCGTTTTGTGATATTCTATGGTTAGTTGCCGCTAACCAAGATATACTATATATTCTACTAACGATTTTGTCAACGCTCTCGTTCGCGATTTGTCCGTTCGTTGCAAAACGTTGTCTAATCGTTTCAAAGGAAAATACTATGAGCAGTTCGATACTTACGGATTATTATAATCCGCTTTTACAAAAAAATAATTTCAGAAAAATAGATTGTCCGGAAAAATTCAGTCCCGCAGGCGACTGCTGGGAGATTTCTCCCGCCGTTGGTAACGGATATTACTGGGTTTATGCCAAACAGGATTTATTTGATATCAAAATTCACGATTTCAGTTTCAACGACGATTTTTGCCTTGATATGGATATTCCCGAGTGTATCAGTATTCAGCGATACGATTCGATCTCGGGTGAAGAACTGAATCCATATCGCAGGCTGTCTGCGGGAAATATTCAAACGATTATCGGCGGAAAACAACGGTACCGCGCGTTGATTCACAAACATATTCCGATTCACGCTATCGGGATCGAGATTCTGCCGAAATATTACGAAGACTTTTTGAAAAAGCACTACCCCGACGAGTTTTTCGACCTGTCTGCCGCATTTCAGAGCGTCGATCAGGCGTCGGATTTTCCTGCAATGTCGAAATTGTTGTTTGAAATCGAAAATTATCGGGGCGACGGCATTGCGGCTTCGCTTTTCTACGAGGCAAAAGTCACGGAAGCAATCGCGCTCGTAGTCGATAATCAAAAGAAACAAGCAGCGGAAAAGAACCGCCCGATTGTAAAGGAAGATTTAGACGGTCTGAAAAACGTCGTCAGTTACATTGCCGACCATTACGCGTTCGATATTCCGCTGGAAAGGCTTGCAAACATTGCCTGTATGAGTCCGAGCAAACTTAAAACCTGTTTCAAACGCTATACCGGTTGTACCGTAACCGAATATATTCAGGGACGGCGTATGAGCCAAGCAGAGCATTTGCTTATAGACACCGATTTTACAATGAGACAAATCGCTCAGATGATCGGGTATTCGACTTCAAGCCGCTTTGCGGAACTCTTTAAAAAAAGTACGGGAATACTCCCTATCGAATACCGGAAAATTGCAAAGAGAAAAAATTGAAATTATAAAATTTTAAAAAAATTTTGATCGACTAAAAATTAAATAATCGGGATTGAAATCCGTGCGAAGATCGTGTCTACTTAGACAACCGAAATCGCACGGATTTTTTTGCTTAATTTCATTAAAAGTCTTATAAATCGGTTGCAAAACAAAAACTCGCGTCCTTGGTTAAGTAGAAAGATTTTTTGTAAAATTTTCGTGAAATACCCCGACAAACGGCTCACAACTTTCCAATTATAGTGAGGGGTAAAAATCTTTTGCGAAACACCCCCGCAAAGAGAATGAAACTTTCCAATATAAGTAGGGAGAGATAATTATCTTTTTGTGGACTCATAAAGACAAAACAGCAAAAAAATAAAATGAAGGAGGCAGATAAATGAAGGCAGACACAAGTTAAAATGTTTTTTAAACACACTTTTCGGCGGATAATATAGAGAAAAACTTTGGGAGCAAATGAGGAGCAAAACAGAAGACTTATGAGCAAAGTGTAGCCCACT
>CAKQJJ010000254.1 GCA_934247335.1 uncultured Clostridia bacterium
GAAAGCTTCACCAAAGCAGTAGAAAGATTTTCCAACATGTCGTAAAGCAAAAATCGAATAACGGACAAAAAACGAAACCGAGCCGACAGCCCCCTCTTTTTCCGGGCAGTCGGCTTTTTGATTTTAAAATGCAACGGAAATCGCGATTGCGTAAACTTTTAAATTTTTAACTTTTCCGGCAGTCGAAAACGCTTGACAAACATATACCCCTATGGGTATAATGTGATTGTCTTTCCGAAAAGAATAAATTACACACGGAAAGCGGGAGATTGAATTACGCATGAAAAAGTTTTTACTTGAATGCGAAGCGTTTTTAGAAAAAGGCGGCATAGTCAAGGAGATCGTTTTGTTGATCGTTTCAGCCGTATCGGTTGTGCTTAGTTTTATTTTTTCGCAAACGGGACCGGCTCTTCCTTTCGACGTAGCGTGGATTGCAATAGTTCTTTGCGGACTGCCAATTATATGCGAGGCGATTTTGGGCTTGCTTATTCGATTTGACGTCAAAGCGGACGTTCTGGTTTCGATTGCGATAGTGGCGTCGGTTTGCATCGGAGAAATTTTTGCCGCGGGCGAAGTTGCTTTTATAATGCAGCTGGGCGCCTTATTGGAGGATTTAACCGTACGGAAAGCGCATGCGGGCATAGAAAAGCTCGTTAAGCTTACTCCGGTTTCCGCAAGAATAATTTCGGACGGAAAAGAAATCACTGTGAAATCCGAAGAAGTTTGCAAAAACGATATCGTTCGCGTAAATCCGGGCGAGACCGTCCCTGTGGACGGCGTTATCATATCCGGCAGCACTTCCATTAACCAGGCGGTAGTTACGGGGGAATCCATGCCGGTGGACAAAGGCGTCGGCGACGAAGTTTACAGCGGCACGGTGAATAATTTCGGCAGTTTTGACATGCGAGCCGAAAAAGTCGGTGAAGACAGTTCGGTTCAGCGAATGATACGACTGGTTCGCTCCGCGGACGCGCAAAAAGCCAAAATCGTAGGGCTTGCGGATAAATGGGCAACCTGGATAGTAGTTGCCGCACTGCTTTCCGCCGTGATTACGTGGATAATTTCGGGTCAGATAATACGCGCGGTGACCATTCTGGTCGTTTTTTGTCCGTGTGCGCTCGTACTTGCCACTCCCACCGCCATTATGGCTGCAATCGGAAACGTAACGAAAAAAGGTTTTTTGGTTAAAGAAGGCGACGCACTCGAAAGAATGGCAAAAATCAAAACGATTGCGTTCGATAAAACGGGCACTCTGACAAAAGGTGTTCTTACGGTGACGGAATGCAAGGCAATAGGCGATAAATTCGACGACGAACGAATTTTCGCACTCGTTGCAAGCGCAGAAAGTAAATCCGAACATCCTTTGGGAAAAGCCATCGTAAAAAGTTATAAAAAGCCGATTGCGGAGTGTTTGGATTTTGAAATGGTTCCGGGAAAAGGAGTACAAGCGGTGTGCGACGGCAAAACGGTGACGGCGGGAAGCGTCAGATTTTTGCGCGAGCGTTCGGTGCCCGTGCGCGACGAACAAACGGCTTTCGCCGAAAAATTTACGAACCAGGGTAAAGCGGTCGTTTTCGTCGCCATAGACGGAGTTTTGTCCGGGTACATCGTTCTTTCGGATATTCTGAGAGAGAACTGCAAAGAAACTATCGACGCCATTAAAGAAACGGGGGTAAATCCCGTTCTGCTTACGGGTGATAACGTCCGCGCCGCAAGCTTTATCGCCGCCTCCGCCGGCATTGCCGATTTCAAAGCGGAACTTTTGCCGGAAGACAAACTTGCCGAAATAGACAAGGCGGAAAAAAGCGGCAATTTCGTGTGCATGGTGGGCGACGGAGTAAACGACGCGCCTGCTCTTAAATGTGCTCACGTCGGCATTGCAATGAGCGAAACCGGCAGCGATATCGCCGTAAAGGCTGCCGACATTGCGCTCGTTGGCGACAGAATAAACGAGATTCCGCACCTTATCGCAATTTCAAAGCGTATGATGACTACCATCAAACTCAATTTGACCTTTTCCATGACCTTAACTTTCATTGCCATCATCCTGGCGATTACCTTTTTCTCGTTCTGGAACCAGATGTCTGATTATGGTGATGTCAAGACGCTAAGCT
>CAKQJJ010000255.1 GCA_934247335.1 uncultured Clostridia bacterium
CTATAATTCCGTCGCCGTCGAGCGCGAAAATAAGCGCTTCTCCTGGTGCGGCGTGTTCGCTGAGACCGGTTCCTTCGTCAAAACTCATGACGACGAACTTGGTTTTGTCGTTTGCAACCACGTCCATATTGACTATTTTGCCTTCTTCATACGGAACGAGGTCTTTAAGTGCAAAAACTTCGCCCGCTTTCAATTGTTTATTCATTTCCGTATGTCTCCCGAAATTTATTTCAGTGTATATAGTTTCGCGGAGCGCGTCGACGCCGGTCGGAACGCCCACCGGAACGATTATGCAATCGTCGGCTTTAAGTTCGCGCCGATTGCCTTTGAGATTGAAGACTTCGGTTTTGCCGGTCAGCACCATCATAAGTTTGGGATAATCGTACGATTCGGCGCTTATGTTGGTTTTCCCGTCCAGACAAAAGCATACTACGCTTGTTTCGCCGTTTCCGAAAATTTCTTCGGATACGGTACAGCCCGGAATAGCCTTGTTTTCGCTACCGGCACTGTAAATTCTGCCCGCTACTATACTCATCTTTTCTCCTTATTCTCAGCCGATTAAGGCGTCCGAATACCGCTTGCCCGTTTTTTTTAGACTTGGGGTAATATTCCCCTATATTTTTGACTTGCGGCGGCACGTCATCCGCACCTTGATTATTATTTTATCACAAAAATACGCTCTTGTCAATACTGAATTTTGATTTTTATTGTACAAAAAAAGAAAAGCCATGGTCTTTCGTCGCAGACTTTTCTTTTTCCTGATATCTTATTTGCGTTTTTAACGGGCAATGTCGTATAACACGCAATGATTTTACTTTAATTTCTTGCCTTCGGAGAACGCTTTGCCCACCGACTCGCCCATAACCACGTATTCGTTTTTAACGGGCTCGTAGGAAATGGGGCGAAGTTTTTTGTAGTTGATTTCGCCGTTTTCGTCCAAAATACTCTCGTCGGCGCAGATATTTACTATTTTGCCGATAACGTTGCCGTCTTCGGTAACTTTTTCGAGTTTACATTCGAGCGCGAGCGGAAGTTCGTTTATAATCGGGGCGTCGATAACTGCGCTTTTCGTCGTGGTAAAGCCCGACTTTTGCATTTTGTCGCCTGCGTTATTTGCGGAAACCAAGCCGACGTAATCGCATGCCGCAACGGTATCAGCCGTTCCGAACGCAACCGTGAACGCTTTTTTATTCATTATGTTTTTGGTGGTTTTGTGACCCGAACTCAAACAAAGTTCAACGAGGTCGCTGTCGTATAATCCGCCCCAAGCCGCATTCATGGCGTCGGGATTGCCGTTTTCGTCGTACGTTCCGATTATAAGCACCGGAAGCGGATAGAACCAGGGATTTACCGGGAAATTTTTTCTCATGATTTTTTGCTCCTTTTTCGTTTTTTTATAATTATACCACCGCTTCGGAAAGATTTCAATACGTTTTTCAAGAATTTCACGATAATTTTATTTCGCGGGAAATAAATGCCTCGCGCTCTATATTCGTTTTTTCATCAGTTTCTGCCTTGCGGACTTTTTACGGCATATGCGGCAATTCGGTTTTGAAAGCGAATTTATATAAAAACATGCGAAAAAGCAAAGAAAAAAGACTTCTTCCACGGGAAAAAGCCTTTAAATTGCATAGCACAATTATAGCATATTTTTCTTCAAAAGTAAATTGCGTTTTAAAAATAATCCGAACGTTCTATACTCATCTTAGTTCCGTTTATTTTTTCAGGACGATTCCGCGGAATGCGTAGGGAGAAATATCTTCTAAAATCGCCCGATCCGCACAAAGCGTGCCCGACCCGCACAGAAATTCCGCGCTTTTATATTCCCGTGCCAGGTGAATAACGGGACTAATCGCCTCATCTTCAAAAAAGTTCCATATTCCGACTGCCAAATGCTCCTCATCCTCTTTGCATTGCAGATACAAATTGGGATTTCCGTAGCAAACAGCGGGTAACCGGTTGCCGGATAACCATTCGACGTGCTCGGCAATTGCTTTTTCATTGCTGTAATTCTTTAAAAGCCGCTCGCTTTCTTTTCCGTCGCAGCAGAACACCAAAAATTTTTGTCCGCTGCCGTTTTGGTACAGATAGCTAAGCGGCGTTTCGGTTT
>CAKQJJ010000256.1 GCA_934247335.1 uncultured Clostridia bacterium
ATATATTGCTAAATAAGTATTTAACAAATTTCAAAAAATATCAAAAATATAACGGAGAGGAAGAAATGGCAATTTCGGAAGTGATTAAATACGAGGGCGATAACGAAACTTTTGTGTGGAAACACCCTTTGGAAGATTTCAACGCGACAACGCAGTTGATTGTTCACGAGTCGCAGGAAGCGATTTTCTTTATGAACGGTCAGGCACTCGACTTGTTCGGTGCGGGACGTTATACGCTTGAAACGCAGAACATACCTTTAATCGGTAAGCTTTTAAACAGAGCGACGGGAGACAAAACGCCTTTTCATTGTGAAGTATATTTCATAAATAAAACGGAGCAGATGTCCATAAAATGGGGAACGGACTCAAAAGTGCAGTATGTTGACCCGACTTACGGATTCCCGATATCGATAGGCGCAAGCGGAGAAATGGCCCTTCGTGTGGAAGATAGCCGAAAATTGCTCGTTAAGCTTGTGGGAACGGAGAAATATCTCGGCAGAGAAAAACTCACGTCTTTTTTCCGTGCCTTTCTCATGACGAAAGTAAAAACGTATATCGCAAGGGAGATGAAGGCGAATTCCGTTAATATTTTCGAAATCGACGAACATCTGACCGAATTCAGCGAAAATATACATAAAATGCTTATTCCCGATTTTGCCGATTACGGAATTGCGCTTGAAAGGTTTTTCGTAACAAACATCGTAAAACCCGACGGCGACAGACAGTATGAGAAATTCAAAGAGCTACATTTCCGTCAATATGCCGATATCGCCGAGGCTAAACTTCGCCAGCAGACGGATATAATTAACGCGCAGACTGAAGCGCAGAAAGTGGTTATCGATTCACAAGCTCAGGCAACGAAGCGCAAACAGGAGGGTTACACCTATCAGCAGGAGCGCGGATTCGACGTTGCAACCGAAGTTGCGAGAAACGAAGCGGTGGGGCAGTTTACCAATATGGGCGTAGGACTCGGTACTATGGCGGGCGTCGGCGGTGCAGTCGGCGGAGTTGTCGGCAGTGCGGTTTCGGACGCGTTGAACAGCACGAAAGAGCAGCCCGCCGCACAGGTTCAACCCTCGGACGAAATGTCGGCGTTCAAGGCAAAGGTCGAAAAGCTGAACGTAATGAAAAATGCCGGGCTTATCACCGAAGAGGAGTTTGCAAAACTAAAAGAGGAACTGATAAAAACTATTATTTAAGAGGTGAAAGCGATGAAAAAGAGTTTTAAGTTTTATATGGTTATATGGGCAATTATGCTTGCGTTGTTTAACGTCGTTTGCTTTGTGATACCGAGAGAGATTGCGGGGTATGACAGATTCGGCGGAGCGTTCTGGATAAGTTACGGATTTATAACGCTTGCGTTTGTCGGGCAGCTTGCTTGCGCTTTTACGGCGTTCAAGGCGGAAAATCTTCAAAAGTTTTTCTATAAAATGCCGCTTATATCGGTTAGCTATACAGGGCTTGTTTTAACGGTTATCGTCGGAGCGATTTGCATGGCTATTCCCGCTTTGCCGAATTGGATTGCGATAATCGTCTGCGCGGTTGTTCTTGCTTTTAACGTTATAGCAGTTGTAAAAGCGGATGCCGCCGCGGATATAGTTTCGGGCGTGGACGATAAAGTCAAAAGGCAAACCGAGTTTGTAAAAATCGAAACTTTGAATATTCAAAATATTATGAACAGAGCAAAAAGCGATGACGTTAAAGCCGAATGTAAAAAGGCTTACGAAGCCATGCGCTATTCCGACCCGATGTCAAGCCCCGCGCTTTCGGCGGAAGAAGCCGAGATTTCCGCAAAAACAAACGAACTTAAAACGGCAGTATCGGCAGGTGAGGACGTAAAGGCGATTTCGGCGGCGGAAGAACTTGTTTTGCTTATCAAAGAAAGAAATGCAAAATGCAAAGCGTTAAAATAGGAAGAAAGACAATGATTTTCAAATGTAAAATGTGCGGAGGCACGATAGAGTTTAAGCTCGGTGATACCGTCGGCGTGTGCGATAGTTGTGGAACAAAGCAGACTTTGCCACGCCTTGACGATGAGAAAAAGGCTAATTTATACGACAGGGCAAACCATTTCCGCCGAAACAACGATTTCGACAAGGCAATGGACAAA
>CAKQJJ010000257.1 GCA_934247335.1 uncultured Clostridia bacterium
GCTCCATCCGCTTCAACACCGACCAGCTCGGCTACGACGAAAACGGCAAAAAACTTGCCTACGATATAGTAAAAATGCCCACCGCCGCTACCTACAAGGTGCGCGGAAAGGACGTTACCATGATATTCCAGGAACCTATGACCAGCCTTAACCCCGTGTTCACGATTGGCTATCAGCTGGACGAAGTTTCCTTCCTGCTCGATCCGCAGATCAAAAAGGAAGACGCAAAGGAATATTCGATAAACCTGCTGCGAAAAGTAGGCATTTCCATGCCCGAACACACTTACGAGTGCTACCCGCACGAGCTTTCCGGCGGTATGCGTCAGCGCGTCATGATCGCAATGGCGCTTGCGGGCAAACCCAAGCTCATCATCGCCGACGAGCCTACTACCGCGCTCGACGTTACCATTCAGGCTCAGATTCTCGAACTTCTGCGCGATCTGCAAAAGCGCGAGGGCTGCTCCATTATGCTCATCACGCACGACCTCGGCGTTATTGCCGAAATGGCGGACGAAGTGGTGGTTATGTATGCCGGCAGAATTATCGAAAAAGGCACCGTTCAGGAAATTTTCCACAACCCCCTGCATCCGTACACTATCGGTCTGCAAAAGAGTAAGCCGCTCGTCACTTCCGACAGCAACGAGCCGCTCTATTCCATTCCCGGACAGGTCCCCAACCCCATCAATTTGCCCGACCATTGCTATTTCCGCAATCGTTGCGAAAGATGTATAGATAAGTGCAAGGGTAAATACCCCGAGTTTATTAAAGTAAGCGATACGCACTACGTATCCTGCTACCTGTACGAAAAGGAGGGCGATTGACATGGACGAAATCAAAAACGAAAGCGTCGAAACCAACGCTTCGGACAAAGAATTTCTTAAAGTCGAAAACCTGAAAAAGTATTTCGTAATAGAAAAAAGCCTGTTCGGCAAACCGCTTCGCTATCTCAAAGCGGTGGACGACGTGTCTTTTACGCTCGAAAAGGGCAAAACCATCGGCGTCGTCGGCGAGTCCGGTTGCGGCAAAACCACGCTGGGCAGAACCATTCTCAAACTGTACGAACCGAACGGCGGCAAAATCTTTTTCGAGGGACAGGAGCTTACCAATCTCAAAAAGAAAAAAATGCGCGCGTTCCGCACCGATATGCAGCTGGTTTTCCAGGATCCGTATTCTTCGTTGCCGCCCCGTATGACCGTCGGCAGCCTTATCGAAGAAGGCGTGAGAGTGCATAAAGTAGTGCCCAAGGAACAAATTCACGACTACGTAATGGACATAATGAAAAAATGCGGCTTGCAGCCTCAGTACTACGACCGCTATCCGCACGAGTTTTCCGGCGGTCAGCGTCAGCGTATCTGCATTGCCCGCGCGCTTGCGGTTAAGCCCAAGCTGGTCATCTGCGACGAGCCGGTTTCCGCGCTCGACGTGTCCATTCAGGCGCAGATCATCAATCTTCTGAAAGAACTTCAAAACGATATGGGACTGACTTACGTGTTTATTTCGCACGATCTGTCGGTCGTAAAATACGTAACCGATTCGGTGTTGGTCATGTACCTCGGCAATATGATGGAAAAAGGCAACACGGACGAAATATTCCGCGATCCGCTTCATCCGTACACCAAAGCGCTGTTCTCGGCGGTGCCCGTCCCCAATCCGGACGTCAAAATGCACCGTATCATTCTGGAAGGCGATATTCCTTCGCCCGCCAATCCCCCCAAGGGCTGCAAGTTCCACACGCGTTGCTCGCAGTGCATGAACGTTTGTAAGTTCGTTCCGCCCCGCTACGCCGAAGCCAAGCCCGACCATTTCGTGGCTTGCCACCTGTACGACGAGGAAGTCATGAGCAATCTCGCTTCGTACGACGAGCAGTGGGAGCAGATGGAACGCGACCGTATAGCTGCCGAAGCCGCGGCTGCGGAAAAGAAGTTCAAAAAGAACAGAGACAAACAGGCTGCTCAGGCGGAAGCCGAGAAGAAAGCCGAACAAAACGACGTCCATGAAGAATAAGGACGGCAAAAAAAAGAATAAAAGGGCGTTCGTTGACGACGGCCGCACCGTTTACGATATGAGTGGTCTCAATC
>CAKQJJ010000258.1 GCA_934247335.1 uncultured Clostridia bacterium
AGCGGAGATACCACCGAGTATTACGTAACCACCGAAAAAGGCGCTTGGGGCACGAACGGTAAATGGTATAAAGTTACCATTTACTACAACACTCAGGACTTTTATATAGAGGGTTCGGATACTCCGGTCGGGGTAACCGCGTTCGTCGTCGCAAATCAATACAAGACCGAAGACGGAACTCTGCAAGCTATAAACGTCGTTCAGGTTGACAGAAACTCCGGCAATATATGGCAGATCGTTATATACGGTTTGCTTGTCGTGATAGCTATTATTTTCATGGTAGTCATGTTCCGCAGAATGAGCGACGTGGGCGGCGGAAAGAGCGCGATGAGCTTCGGAAAGTCGCGCGCAAACATGCAGGGAAACATAAAAGTTCGTTTCTCCGACGTTGCCGGTGCAGAAGAAGAAAAGGAAGAGCTTAAAGAAATAGTCGAATTCCTTAAACACCCCAAAAAATATATCGAAGTGGGCGCGAAAATTCCGCGCGGCGTGCTGCTCGTAGGCCCGCCCGGAACGGGTAAAACGCTGTTCGCAAAGGCGGTTGCCGGCGAAGCAAACGTTCCGTTCTTCTCCATTTCGGGTTCCGATTTCGTTGAAATGTACGTAGGCGTGGGCGCAAGCCGCGTTCGCGATTTGTTTGAAACGGCAAAGAAAAACATGCCGTGCATCATATTCATCGACGAAATCGACGCAGTGGGTCGTCAGAGAGGCGCAGGTTTGGGCGGCGGCAACGACGAGCGCGAACAAACGCTCAACCAGTTGCTGGTTCAGATGGACGGCTTTGCAACCAACGACGGCATTATCGTCATGGCGGCAACCAACCGTTCGGATATTCTCGACCCGGCGCTTATGCGACCCGGCAGATTCGACCGTCAGGTGTACGTCAATCCCCCGGACGTTCGTGGAAGAGAAGCCATTTTCCGCGTTCACGCAAGAAACAAGCCCATTGCTTCCGACGTCGATTTCAAAGTGCTTGCCCGCATTACCGCAGGCTTCACCGGCGCGGATATCGCCAACGTTCTCAACGAAGCCGCAATCATCTGCGCGCGCGAGAACCGCACCAAAATCAATATGGAAGACATCGACGAGGCTATCAATAAAGTGGGAATGGGTCCCGCCAAAAAGTCGCGTCTGGTCACCGAATACGACAAGCGTATCACCGCTTATCACGAATCCGGTCACGCGCTCGTCCGTCAGCTTATGCCGTGCGGGCACAGCGTTCATCTGGTAACCATCATTCCGAGAGGCAACGCCGGCGGCTTTACGTTCTATAAACCCGACACCGATTCGTCGTATATTTCCAAAAAGCAGTTCGAGGCGGATATCGCTTCCGCTATGGGCGGCAGAGCTGCCGAAGAGCTGGTCATCGGCGACGTCACTTACGGCGCGATGGGCGACATTCAGCAGGCAACGCAGATTGCGAGAAACATGGTTACGCGCTACGGCATGAGCGAGCTCGGCCCCGTGTGCTACGATTCTTCGCAGGAAGTGTTTATCGGCAGAGATTATCAGCACACCGTCAATTATTCGGAGGAAACTTCGTCTAAGATAGACGAAATCGTGCGCGGAATGCTGGATAAAGGCTACGAAACCGCTAAAAAACTGCTGGAAGAAAACCGCGACAAATTGGACGTTATGGTGCGCGTGCTCACCGAGTGCGAAACCATCTACGCCGAGGAAATCGAACTTATCATGCAGGGTAAGTCCGCCGAGGAAGTCATTGCCGCAGCCAACGCTCACGCCGAGAAAAAGGCAGCCGAGAAAAAAGCGGAATAGTTTTATAAGCAAACAAAGAGAGAGGCAAAAAACGCCTCTCTTTTTTGTATATCGGGAGATGAAACGGATGTGTGGAAAGCGAGGTTGTGAGCGTGGCATGCTTTTTAATTAGTTTTTTTGTGCGAGTACAATGTGCATTTTCCGATTCGTAGGGGCGAACTGTGTTCGCCCGCATTATAATGTAGGGACAGACGTCCTCGGCTGTCCGATCGTAATTTTTTTTGCAAAAGCAAGCGTTTTATTTTAAATCGGATAATTTCGTTTGGGCTAAACAAATGACCTCTTTCGTAGGGCTGGAAC
>CAKQJJ010000259.1 GCA_934247335.1 uncultured Clostridia bacterium
ACGCCGTTCCCATCCGTTTGGGGCAGGAATTCAAAGCCTATGCTTCGGGCATCGGAAGAAACCTTCGCCTGATTGAAAAGTCTTTGAACGAAATGCGCACGGTAAATATCGGCGGCACGGCAATCGGCACGGCGATTAACGTCAAAAAGGAATACCTTGACGGCATCGTTCCCGAACTCAATAAAGAAACCGGCTACAATTTAAAACAGGCGGAAGATTTAATCGACGCCACGCAGAACACCGACGGATTTGTTTACGTTTCCGGTACGCTGAAAACGCTGGCGGTTACCATTTCGAAGATGTGCAACGATCTTCGTCTTTTAGCAAGCGGACCGAAAACGGGTCTCGAAGAAATCATCTTACCGGCAAAACAGAACGGCTCCTCCATCATGCCGGGCAAAGTCAACCCCGTCATTCCCGAAGTCGTTTCGCAGGTTGCCTTTTCCGTGATCGGCAACGACACGGCGATTACGCTTGCCGCGGAAGCCGGGCAGCTTGAATTAAACGCATTCGAACCCGTGATTTTCTACAAACTTTTCGAATCGCTGCACACTTTGAACAACGCGGTTAAAACGCTCGTTACGAATTGCATCGAAGGTATTCAGGTAAATCGCGAACGCTGCGCAGCGCTTGTTTACGAAAGCGTCGGCACGGTAACGGCGCTCAATCCGTATATCGGCTATAAAAAGGCGGAACTTGCCAAAGAAGCATTGAAACGCAACGTAAAAATCAAAGATCTCGTCATCGAAAAACATATGATGGACGAAGAAACTCTGGAAAAAATCCTCAACCCCTACGCCATGACGGAACCCAAGGAAAGCATATAATTTATGCCGCGACGTTTGACCGCGTAACGGCAAAAAAATCAAAAACCGGACAATCGCTCTGTAAGCGGCTGCCCGGTTTTTCGTTGTATTTCAAAGAAAGATTACTTTGCCATTTCGTCCACGTAATCGTCGTAAGTAACGCAGCGGTCGTATTTTTTGGCGCCCGTAACCGCGTCGATTTCGATAATGCGGTTGCACACCGTATTCATCAGTTCCTGGTCGTGCGAAGTAAGAAGCATACAGCCTTTATACGAACTGAGTCCGTTATTCAGCGCCGTAATCGATTCCAGATCGAGGTGGTTGGTCGGCTCGTCGAAAATCAGGAAGTTGCTCCCCTCCAGCATCATTTTCGCCAGCATACATCTCACTTTTTCGCCGCCGGAAAGCACTTTCGCTTTTTTCAGCGCTTCTTCGCCCGAAAACAGCATTCTTCCCAGCCAGCCGCGCAGATATTCTTCATAGTGGTCTTTCGAATACTGAGAAAGCCATTCCACCAGATTTAAATCGCAATTTTCAAAAAACTCGTTGTTGTTCTGCGGAAAATACGAAGTCGTAATCGTCTTTCCCCACGTTACGCTGCCGCCGTCCGCCTGTTCTTTCCCGGTAAGCACGTCGTAAAGCATCGTAATCGTCGTGCTTTTATCGCATAAAATACCGATTTTTTCATTTTTTTGCACACTGAAAGAAAGATTTTTAAAATACCCCTCTTTCGTCAGATTTTCCACGATGAGAATGTCGTTGCCGATTTCCCGTTCGAATTTGAAATCGATATACGGATATTTTCTGAGCGACGGTTTGAAATCGCTGATCGTCAGCTTTTCAAGCTCTTTTTTTCTGGAAGTCGCCTGCCGCGATTTCGAAGCGTTTGCGGCGAATCTCGCAATGAATTCCTGCAACTCTTTCGCGCGCTGTTCGGCTTTCTTATTCTGTTCCTTCTGCTGCCGCGCCAGCAGCTGGCTCGTCTGGTACCAGAAATCGTAGTTGCCCACGTACATATCGATTTTCCCGAAATCCACGTCGCAGATATTCGTGCACACCTTGTTCAGAAAGTGCCGGTTATGCGATACGATGATAATCGTGTTTTCGAAATCCATCAGATAATTTTCCAGCCAGCGCACCGTTTTGATATCGAGGTTGTTGGTCGGCTCGTCCAGAAGCAGCACGTCGGGGTTTCCGAACAATGCCTGCGCCAGCAGAACGCGCACCTTCTGTTTCGCGTCCAGATCCGCCATCAGCGAATAATGC
>CAKQJJ010000260.1 GCA_934247335.1 uncultured Clostridia bacterium
GCTTTGTGGGCAAAAAAGTTGATCTAAAAGACCTGTTCGGCGAAAATCATGTAGCTGCTAAAGAAAAACTTTGCTTTGACGACGTAAATTTCGATAAAAATTACGATGCTTTGCGGGCGCAACTGACCGACGAAGAAGCGGCTTTTGTCGACGCGATGAAAGCGGTTTACGATTGGGCTATGCTTGCGGAAGTGCTTGACGACAACACGTACCTTTCGCTTGCCATGATCGAACGCTACCGCCGCCACGCCGAGCATCTGAAAATGCTTAAAGAGTACATAAAAGCCGAGTGCCCCGAAAAATATGCGCAGACGTTCAGGCGCAATGCAAGCAATAATTATGCCGCTTACGTCGGCTCGGATCGCGGCAAAGGTTTCAAGCACTGCACGCGCGAAGATTTTTATAAATATCTGCGTTCGTTTGTGAAGGACGAGCAGATTTTGTCGCTTATCGAACGCGGCGAATTTTTGCCAAAGCTGCGCACGTCGGTCAACGGCGTAATTCCCTATCAGGTTCACCGAGCCGAACTTGTCGCAATTCTGAAAAATGCCGAAGCCAATTTCCCCTTCCTGAAAGAGGAGCAGGACGGCTTTACCGTTGCCGAAAAAATAATAAAACTGTTCGAGTTTCGCATTCCGTATTACGTGGGTCCGCTTTCGTCCGCGCACGAAAGTAAAAATCCGAAAAAAGGTTTTTACTGGGCGGCGAAAAATCCGGGCTTTGAAACGACGAAAATCACGCCCTGGAATTTCGATAAAATTATCGACCGCGACGCGTCGGAAGACAAATTTATTGGTCGAATGACAAGCAAATGCACGTATCTTTTGGGCGAAGACGTGTTGCCCAAGTCGTCGCTGTTGTACAGCGAATATACTTTCCGCAACGAGCTGAACAATCTTTGCTTTAAGGGGAACCGCCTGCCGGAAGACGCACGCGAAGAGATTTTCAAGTACGCTTCGGAGCATAAACGCGTAACGCTTTCCGGCATAGGTAGGCTGCTTGAAGATAACCGCCTTATCGAGCACGGCGAGGGCAAACCGGAGAATTTTTCCGGCACCGACGGCGATTTTCACTCGTCGCTTTCATCTTTAATAACCATGAAAAACGTGCTTGGGGAATACTTCGACCGTGATATGGCGGAACAAATTATTCTGTGGGCGACCGTAACGCCCGACAAGGACCGGCTTGTCCGCCGCGTTAAAAATAATTATTCTCTGCCCGAAGACGTGCTGAAAAGGATAAAAGGACTTACTTTCAACGGCTGGGGCAGGCTGTCCGAAAAATTTCTGACCGATATTTGGGCGGCTGACGGCGACGGAGTTCGCACCAATATTATCGGCGCCATGAAAAGCACCGGGGCTAATTTAATGGAGCTTTTGTCGGCAAAGTACGGCTTTTCGGACGCGGTAAACGCGTTCAATGCGGATAATACGCCGTCGTCGGACGTCGGATATCAGGACGTGGACGAGCTTTATTGTTCGCCGTCGGTCAAGCGTGCGATATGGCGAACCATCTGCCTTGTGCGCGAAATCGAAAAAATCAACGGATGTCCTCCCAAGCGTATTTTCGTCGAAATGGCGCGCGGCGCAACCGAAGATCAAAAGGGCAAGCGCACTACGTCCCGCAAAGAGCAGATTAAAGCGCTGTTTAAGGATATTCGTGACAACGAGCGCGACTGGATGGCGGAGATAGAAACGCAGCCGGACAGCGTGTTTTCGAGCGACAAAATGTTTATGTACTACATGCAGATGGGAAAATGCGCCTATTCCGGTGAGAATATTCCGCTTAACGAGGTGTTTAACACCAATATCTACGACATAGATCACATATATCCGCAATCCAAAATTAAGGACGACAGCCTGGATAACCGCGTTTTGTGCCGCAAGGAATATAATCAGCATATTAAAAAGGACGTTTACCCCGTTGCCAAAGAAATTCGCGACAATATGCGCGATATCTGGGCGGTATGGCTGGACAAAAAGCTTATTTCCAAGGAAAAATATAAGCGACTTACTCGTTCGACGCCGTTGACCGAAGCAGAATTAAGTGATTTCATCGACCGCCAGCT
>CAKQJJ010000261.1 GCA_934247335.1 uncultured Clostridia bacterium
GAAATTCCGCGCGCTTGAAGGCACGGAGTTATGGAACGCCTCCGCCGTCGTTTGCTCGCCGGTTTCACCTTTTTCTCCCTGGTCGCCCTTAGGTCCTTGCTCGCCGGTTTCGCCTTTTTCGCCTTGGTCGCCCTTAGGTCCTTGTTCTCCGGTTTCACCTTTTTCTCCCTGGTCGCCCTTAACCTGACCGATCAGCGTGAAGTCGTCGTCGCCCACGTAGCGAACGTACAGGCAGCCGTTTTCGATTTTGAACTCTTCAACCGCTTTGGTCGCATTGCCGGAAGCACAGCCGAATACGCAAAAAGCCATCATGACAGACATGAAAAAAGCCGCCGCTTTAATGAATAAATTACGTTTTTTCATTTTTCCTCTCCGTTAGTTTTTTTCCATTATAACACGGAAAAGCGCCTCGGTCAATATTTCCGACGGTTCAGAATTATGGTAAATTTATTCGCAAAAGTTGCGACTTTTATATTTTGATTGCGTTTTTGCGAGTGCATCGCGGGCAACTGAGATTGCTTTTTACTAAGCCTAATCGGGATTTCTTTCGGTTACGGTCATTCGGATATTCTGAGGATAGTCGCCGAAAGTTTTGCCGAAAATATTGAATCCTCCCACGAATTCGCTGTCTTTTTTACATTCTACTTTAAATAAACACTTGTCCGGTCTGCCGCTTTCAAACAGATCGAGAACGGGCTGCGAGCTGACTTTTTCGCCGTTTAAGTACACGCCGTCGTGCTTTACGCCTATGCGGATGAGTTCGCCGTACATACTGCCGCCTTCTTTCCACCAGGCAGGCGTGAGAACGCCTCTTCTGTCGCCGAAATCGTGCGGACAAACGTACGAACAAAGTTCTTTGCCGTCGAGCGAGAAAGTAACTTCGCTCTTCCAGCCCATGCGCGAAAGCGGCGCTTCCGAGCATATTTCGAGGCTGAATTCCACGCATTCGACTTTTGATTTTCTCCATCCGGCGGGGAAAGCGTATTCGACGAAACCGCTTTTACTAAGCCACAGCAGCGAGGCGTTCATTCTTTCGGGCGAGAAAATTTCGTTTTCGGTGGGATTGTACACCTTTAAGTCGTCGGCAAAGCTTAAATAATCGTCCACGTGAGCGTCAACGTACGCGCCCACAGGCATTTCCGCGGAATAGTAACGGAATTTGCTTTTCAGCATTTCGTCGGTCGTGTAGAACAGCGCAAGCCCCATCATGGAATGCTTTAACGTGACGTTCTGCACGAAGCCTTTTTTATTGGGTTCGTAGTCCACGCATATAAGCCCGGCTTTTCGCAGAACTTCGATGTGGAACAGAACGGTAGAATTGCCGAGATTGAGCTTTTTGCCTATTTCGGACACGCGCGTGTTGCCGTGAAACGCCATTTTGACTATTTCGAGGCGAATTTCGTTGCCGAGCGCCTTGAACACTTCCGCAGCAATCGGTATATCGTCGTCGTGCAGCGAAAACATTGCAACTTGTTTGTCGTAGCGGTCCAGGCGCACTTTTAATTCTCGTCCGAGGTATTTGTCGAGCGGATTTTTCTCGTTTTCCATCGTTTTCTCCTTTGATTTTGCTTAAAACGAAAGGCAATTGCCGCAATTTTACGGTTGACAATTGCCTTTTTGACCTTTCATTTCTTTTTGTCTTTACGGAAGCATGCTTTTGATGTAATTGTCAAGCTGAACCTTTGCGGTGTTTACGGCGGAATCTACGTCCACGCCGAGATAAGAAAGGCAACGTTTAAGCGAATCCTGATTTTCGCCTTTGTTAAATATCGCCGAAATTTCCGATCCGTCGATGCTGACGCTGAAACCGTTTACCACGGGGTGCGCGTCGTAGTCGAGCGTGATATACAGATTTTCGGGCAGAACCTTTTTGGCGTCGCCCATGAGATCGGGAACGTACGCCACGGTGGCTTTAAGTTTTGCCTGAGGATCGCTCAGCGACAGGATAAGCGTTTCGTTTGCGCCCACGAGCGTGTAGCTGTCGTCGTGAACGTACTCGCTTATCTTTTCGACGTTCTCGGGCTTATTTTCGTAACCGACTATCGTCGAATCGAACACTCCG
>CAKQJJ010000262.1 GCA_934247335.1 uncultured Clostridia bacterium
GGTTGCTTTTCCCAAAAAAAGTAACCGGACATCCTACGGGCGACTGTCCCTACAAGAAGAAGGCGAAAGTGCGTAAACCTAACAGCCCTTAACTCAAAAGTTTTTTGCACACTTTTTTACAAAAAAGTGCGGTGCCGGCTTTTTTACAAAAAAGCCGGTTAGTTCTGTTCGGCGAGCATGTCCTTTACTTTCATAAGGCGAGTGACGGACGCACGTTCGTTTTCGTCGAGCTTGCTCTTGATATACTTGATCGTTTCCTCGATTTGCGGAATCATAATGTATTCGAGAGCGTTTACTCTTCTCTTGTTGCGTTCGATTTCGACGGCGAGCATAGCGGCGGTTTTTTCCGATTCGGCGAGGCGCAGAAGCAGCCCCAGCACTTTGCCCACGCGCTCGATGGAATAGTCGGCTTCGGACGTGATTTCGGTGAAAGCGTACGGGAAAACCGCTTTTGAAACGTTTTCGTTTACCGTAATTTTAGGCACGACGACGCTCATGACGTCGGCAGTGGAAAACTCGGCTTGCACTCCGGACACGGGAAAAGAAAACGCTTTTTCCATTTCGGGCGCAGACATACCGCTGACCGCAGCGGAGAACTGTTTGAGGCAGTCGCCCAATTCCTTCTCCGCCTGATCGCGCAAGCGTTTGTTTTCTTTTATTATTACCGTAAAGCGCCTTATCATTTCGTCGGACTTGTCTTTCAAAAGTTTATGTCCGCGAACGGCGGTTGAGAGCCGCGCTTTAAGCTTTTTCAGCTCCATACGGGTGGGATTGACGTTTAACCGTGTCATTTATAACACCTCGGAATAAAATGGTTGATGCCGGAAATCAGTTTTTCTTTCCGTCGAGATATTTCGCGATATATTCCTCGCGGATACGTTTGAGTTCGCTCTTAGGTAGAATTCTGAGAAGCTTCCAGCCGAGATCGAGCGTTTCCTCTATCTTTCTGTCGGTGGTGAAGCCCTGCGAAACGTACTGCTTTTCAAACTGTTCGGCAAACGCCGCGTACAGTTTGTCGGTTGCAGTAAGTGCGGAATCGCCGAGTATTGCGGACAGTTCCTTGCATTCTTTACCTTTTGCATACGCCGCGAACAGCTGGTTCATGGTGTCGGCGTGGTCCTCACGAGTTTTGCCTGCGCCTATACCCTTATCTTTAAGACGGGACAGACTGGGCAGAACGTCGATAGGCGGATTGATACCTTTTTTGTAAAGATCGCGCGACAGAATTATCTGACCTTCGGTGATGTAACCGGTAAGGTCGGGAATTGGGTGCGTTTTGTCGTCTTCGGGCATGGTGAGAATGGGGATCTGGGTGATGGAACCCGCTTTTCCTCTTATTCTTCCGGCACGCTCGTAAAGCGAAGCGAGGTCGGTGTACAGATAGCCGGGGTAGCCGCGGCGACCGGGCACTTCCTTTCTTGCCGCAGACACTTCGCGAAGCGCTTCGGCGTAGTTGGTGATATCGGTCATGATGACCAGCACATGCATTCCCTTTTCAAACGCCAGATATTCGGCGCAGGTGAGCGCCATACGGGGCGTTGCTATACGCTCGATTGCCGGGTCGTTTGCAAGGTTTGTGAACAGCACCGTTCTTTCGATTGCGCCGGTACGCTTGAAGTCGTCGATAAAATATTCGGCTTCTTCGTACGTAATACCGATTGCGGCGAACACGACCGCGAATTTTTCGTCCGAACCGCGTACTTTTGCCTGACGGGCGATTTGCGCGGCGAGTTCGGCGTGCGGAAGTCCGCTCATGGAGAACACGGGCAGTTTCTGACCGCGGACAAGCGTGTTAAGTCCGTCGATTGCCGAAATACCGGTTTGAATAAACTCGTTGGGGTAGTCGCGGGCGGCGGGGTTGATAGGCTCGCCGTTGATGTTCATGATTTTATCGGGAATTACGGGCGCTCCGCCGTCGCGGGGATTGCCCATACCGTCGAACACTCTTCCGAGCATATCTTCGGACACGGAAAGCGACAAGCTTCTTCCCAGGAATCTTGCCTTGGAAGTGGCGATTTTAAGACCCTGAGTGTTTTCAAACAACTGCACTACAGCTT
>CAKQJJ010000263.1 GCA_934247335.1 uncultured Clostridia bacterium
TCCATACCCGCTTCGCGAGCGTTTTCCACGTCGTCGGCGAACGCGTTAGCCGTCATGGCGATTATCGGCACGCCCGTTGCGTCGCCGCGACTAAGCGCCCGTATTTCGCGAACAGCGGTAAGACCGTCCATAACCGGCATCATTACGTCCATCAGAATTGCGTCGATAATGCCCTCTTCGCTCTTTTCAAACGCGTCCACGGCTTGTTTTCCGTCGGCGGCGGCGATGACGTTTGCGCCCTCGACTTCGAGAATAAACTTTGCGATTTCGTAGTTCAGCTCGTTATCCTCGGCGACTAAAATGTTGTAACCTACAAGGCGTTTACCGTCGGTTTCCGCGGGAATATCGATTGCCGCTTTGTTTTCTTCTTCGAGCGTTTCAAACGAAAGATTTACGGTAAATGTGGTACCTTCTCCCTTCGTGCTGTCCACCGAAATGGTTCCACCGGCACCGTCCACAAGTTTTTTGACTATCGAAAGTCCCAGCCCCACGCCGTCGGACAGTTTGCCCTGCGGGCGGTTTTCCTGCGAGAACGGCTCGTACATTATTTTGACGAACTGCTCGTCCATTCCGATACCGGTGTCCTTGCACACAAATTCAAACGAAGCACGCCCGTCCTTAAAGCCTGTCTCTCGGCACGAAACGACTACGCTGCCGTTGGTTTTATTGTATTTTATGGCGTTGGTGATAAGGTTCATGAAAATTCGTTTAAGCTGAACCTTTCCGCCCCATAAATTGTCGTGCGTAATGCTCCACGGCGTTGCCGACAGATTTATTCCGTGTTCCTTTGCCTGGAAAGTCATAAAAGTCATCACTTCTTCAAGAAGGTCCGTAAACACGAATTGCTCGTCCTTCCAGTCAAGCTCGCCGGTCTGCAACTTGCTCATGTCCAGCACGTCGTTTACGAGGTCGAGCAGATATCCCGACGTTTCCCAGATTTTTTCGCGGCATTCTTTTTGCTTTTCGGGGTCGTCGTAATAGTATTCGCCTATCTGAACCATTCCGCGTATACCGTTTATAGGCGTGCGGATATCGTGGCTCATACGGCGCAGAAAGTCGGTTTTGACTTCGTTTGCACGGATGGCTTCCTTTGCCAGCCGATCCTTTTCTTTTCGGTAAATTGCGTCTTTACGCTCCTGTTCGAGGCGCTTTGAACGCATCATTCTTTGCCATATTACCAGCACGACGACAACCAGCAGCATATAGAACGACATCGTGTACGACATTATAAGCGAACGATTGGTAAACACTTCCGAATCGGGCAGATACACGTACACGAAATAGTTTTTGCTTTTTGTCCGCATGCCGTAATAAACGCCGTCGTCGTCCACGCGGGTCAGTTCGCCGAACCCCGCCGCTCTTCTTATATAGCGGACGACCGGGCATTTCGCGGCGGTCATACCCTCGTATTCGCGGACGTTGGACGCTATTACCATGGTGCCGTCGGTAACCGTGATAACGCCGTTTCTCTCGAAATTATAGCCGTGCAGAAGAGTCGCCACGGAAAACTGCGCGCCCTCAACCTCGTCTATACGCTGGCGCTTATAGCACAGTACCACTCCTTTTTTATCGGTGCGCGCAACCATCGCGTAGTCGTAATAATATCCGTCGGTGCCGGTGTAGCGCTCCGAATAGCTTTTATTGTCGTAAGCGGCTACCGACCCGAATTTATCGAGCGCGTTTTTCCAATAATCGACGGTAATCTCGTCAGTGCCGTAATAGGCGCCGGCAGACGGATTTTCGCCGTCGGTTATCAATATTCCCGTGATACGTTTAAGCAAAACGGTTTCCGAAAGCGCCTCTTCGATATTTTCGGCTGAAAAATCGAAATTCGTGCGGATATCGAACGCTTTGTCCACAAGATCGTACAATTCCTTTGTGGTTTCTTCCGCGGCAAGCTCTTCGTATCTTATACACTGCTCTTTGACGTACGACGAAACCGAGTTCATTCGCGCTTTTATGTCGTTTTTGTCCACTTCGGTAGTGATTACGGATACGAATACGGCAATAATAAGCCCCGCAAGTACCATAATCGAAACGAGACGAATAAG
>CAKQJJ010000264.1 GCA_934247335.1 uncultured Clostridia bacterium
ATCGTCGTCGAAGTCCATCAGGTCGTCTATCGTATACCCTTTCGGAATTACGATGACGGGAGTATCTCGTATGTTGATTTTCTTCATTTTTTACCTCCTGAAAAAATTTTTTGTTTTTGACATTCGTTTTACTATTGATTGCTCTTGTTTTTTCTTTCCGTTTATGATATAATTTATATATGGAAAAACTTGAAATACAGCAAAGAAAATTATTCGACGATTTACGCCATATCGATGAAAACGGCAATGAATATTGGTTTGCAAGAGAATTACAGTCCGCATTGAATTATGCCAAATGGGAAAATTTCCATAAAGTCATAAAAACCGCGCAAATTGCTTGCAAAATCAGCCAACAAAACGTTGCAGATCATTTTCCCGAAGTCAGGAAAATGATAACTATCGGAAAAGGCGGTCAACGTCCTCAAATCGACTATAAACTGTCAAGATATGCTTGTTATCTTATAGTGATGAACGGTGATCCCCGTAAAAACGTTATTGCTTGGGGACAAACCTATTTTGCCGTAAAAACACGACAGCAAGAACTTGCCGAACTATTCGATCGTCTTTCGGAAGATGAAAAACGCTTATTTATTCGCGGAGACATCAAACAGAAAAACATGCTTCTTGCCGAGGCCGCTCACAATGCGGGAATTATTACCGCTCATGAGTACGCTATATTTCAAGATGCCGGCTATCGCGGATTATATGGTGGTCTTACCGCACAAGACATTGCCGATCGAAAAGGGTTAAGCAGCGGCGATGAAATCCTTGATTTTATGGGCAGCGAAGAACTTGCCGCAAACTTGTTCCGCATTACACAAACGGAAGCTAAAATGCGGCGTGAAGGCACATCCTCACCATCAGAAGCAAACGCAACGCACTACCAAGTCGGAAAAGCTGTAAGAGAAACCATCGCAGGACTCGGAGGCTCCATGCCCGAAAACTTGCCAACTCCCGATAAAAGCATCAAAGAACTCGAATCCGAACATCGCAAAT
The DNA here is from genome assembly GCA_934247335.1 of uncultured Clostridia bacterium. Classification (GTDB taxonomy): domain Bacteria; phylum Bacillota; class Clostridia; order Christensenellales; family Pumilibacteraceae; genus Neoclostridium. The sequence goes on from CAKQJJ010000264.1 coordinate 997, forward strand.
CGCTAAAACCTAAAGATAAGAAATAAATGGATCTTGTTTCGGCTACGGCTACACGCCGTAGCCTTTTTCTATACTCTTTATCTCTTTCCGTTGCCGCCGTTGTTTTTCGGAATAGTCGGCGTATAGGTCGATTTAACGGGTATTTCGCGCAATGCCTTGATTGCCGTATGCTCGTAATAATCGGCGGATTTGTTCGGACGAAACAGTCCGCTCGTTGCGAAAATACGAAGCATCTGTTCTTTATCGCCGTTGCACCAATAAGCAAGAATATTCATAAGGCTCATATCCGAATTACTGTGATTATTCTGCAAATCTTCGCCCGCATAAAGCCGCTTGAACTTATCTCCGTTCTTCGCCTCTCTCGCCTTTTCCACGACGTCTTTATCCGACATCGAAGAAAGTCCGTTCTCGCCCTTGCATACGCCTTTCCACTCGATACGCTTTTCGCATTTACTCTCTAAATACGGTTTCATTCCGCAGGTATCGAAGTTTACAAGGTCTTTCGGTTTTGCGCCGTCTCCCGTCATCGCTATAAACTGTTCCTTTTGGTAAAATTCCAAGTCGCCGCCTTTTGAGAAAGTACGTAAATCCATACCGTCCGTCTTGCCGAAAATATGCAAGCCGTTACCGCTGACAGATTTTTCCGCATAAGTTGCGCCGCTTCGCTTCAACGCTTCTTTTGCCGTTTCGGACAGTTCGCCGTTTTCATCGAAGCAGCGGTCTATATCCACGCAGGAAACCTTATCTTTGCCGTCAAGCGCATAAGCAATGGTCGTTCCGCCGTGTTCGCGGACGTATTCCAACGCTTTATCGAAAGTCGTCCACGTTTCGGGATTATCGCTTTCGGCGTAATTCCCCGTATTGCAATCGATCGGGCGTTTGCTGAGTTTGTCCTTTTCGGCACTCTTCCACGTTTTAACGGCAACCCAATTCTTACGCGCTTTCATTTCGTCCGGAACAAAGTCGCGCAACGCTTTTTCTCTTTCGGCAAAAGCGGTTTTCACTTCCTCGCTCGGTCGTTTGTAGTCTGCGTCGTATGCGCCTGCGTCTTTCC
>CAKQJJ010000265.1 GCA_934247335.1 uncultured Clostridia bacterium
CCGCAATGCAGGTGGATATACTTCCCGATTACACCGTATCGCAGGAGCAAATGCACGAGTACGGTTACACTTGGGACGGAATGCTGCCTGTAAGAGTCAGAACGGCAAGAGTGCTTTACGGCACAGGCGTGGAGCTTTATAGGCTCGGCAAAGACGATACCGAGGGGAAAGTCGAAAACGGGGATTTTGAAGATACCGATAGTTTGTATGGTGTTGAAAAGCCCGCTTGGGAAGCGTTTATTTCTTCCGAAAGGGGTAAAGCGTATCTAACCGCTTGGCACAACGTTGTCGAAAGCGCGAGCGAAGTCGTGAACGAAGATATGAGTTACCTTGACGGAATGTACGCGGATGCGATTTCGGACGGATTTTATGAAGAACGGATAGCGATAGACCGTGTGCTTAACGGAGAGTTTGCTCCGAGCGAAGAAGCGAAGCCGTTTATAAAGCCGCTTCTCGAAAGGTATCATAAGCGTTTTCCGTTGGATATTCTTCTCGAATACTACGGTTGGGATTATGGCGACGTTTATAAAGCATTGGCTGAAAACATTCCCGACGCGGAATTGCGCGAGTATGCGAAGTATGCCGAAAAAGAAGTATCGTTTGACGAGTTTATGCAAAAGCAACTTGCCGATATAGATTGGTCGGATATGGTTGACGGCGAGGACGACGGACGTTTTGACGATATTATAAGCGACCTGAAACCTGAGTTTGAAAACTCGGCTTTTAACGAGAGTAACGACGAGTATCCCTACGATTATTGGTATGACGATTTTGCAGAGGAAAAAATTATGCCGTATCTCAGAGAGCAAGTAAAAAAGTCGGGCTATAAGTCGATAAACGAGCCTATTTCTGTGGAATCGCCGAATTACAAAGAGCTTGTAGTAAACAGTATCGAAAAAGAATTTGAAGAGTTCAAAGCAAATCTTATGGGTAAGTCGGCGGAAGAGATTTTCCAAAGCAACTACGAGATTCATATTAAAACGGAACTCTTCGATACGCTTTGCGGCGAATATGTAGATGTCGGTGAAGAATATTACAGGGCTTTGTATGAAGAAGTGGATCACGGCGGAATTTTGCAACAACTTTACGACGACTTTATAAGTTCGGAGAATGCGAGCGTTTCTACGGGCGAGGATACAATTTTCTTTATCAAAGATTATTGCGAACATTATCATTCGGACGTTATGAAAGAGTTTATCGGCGAAGAGAATTTTGCATATTTCGGAACTGATGAAGAGAATACGGCTTACTACTATTTCAAAGACAGTTTGAGCGTTGATAATCTGAATCGTATCAAGGAACGAGCCGACGAATATATCATTGCCGCGCCTGTCTTGTATATGTCGCAGGAATCTTTGGAAGATAAGAATATTACTTTTCTGAAACTCGGCAGGGACGTCGATGAAGCGGAACTTAAAGTGAGCGACGAGATAGCGAAGTTTGCGATGAAGGCGGCGTATAACAAAAAACTGCCGCTTGAAGCGACGATGATAAGCCGAAATTGCGGATCGGATATTGAAAAAGGTATCTCGACGCACTTTGACGGTATGCACTTAAATACCGATTTTATCGCAAATCTGTATGCGTTATACGGCGAAGAGCGTATGAATTACGTTCTTGCAAACACCGTGCAGATGTCGGAGAGCGACGGTAGGTTCAGTCCGGATAATAAGGCGTGGGCAAAGGGAATTTCTATCAATAACAGCGACGAGGACAGAAGAAAATTTTATGTTACATCGCACCCGGCGCTGCTCGACGGATTTATTACGGCTTATAGAAAATACGTTAAAGAATTCAAAGAACAATTAGACAAGGAGGACAAAACATTGAGCGATTTTACGAAAGTAACCGCAAGGGGAGATAAAGTTGTAAGCATCTCGAAAGACAGCAACGGCAGAGATATTGCAATCATCGACCGCACGGCGAGAGAAAACGGAGATTATACCGTAGCGATCGGCTATCATACCGAAACGGGCGATTGGGAGCAAGGCAGATACGGTTTTGAAACGCAGAAAGCGGCGGAAGAGTGGCGAGAGAAAGAGT
>CAKQJJ010000266.1 GCA_934247335.1 uncultured Clostridia bacterium
CCGGAAGAAAAGCCCGAGATAGAAGTTCCCGACGATATCCGCGCGATTGCCGACGAACGTTTCGAGGCAAGAAAAGCTATAATCTCAACCGTCTGTTCGATTACGATTTGCCGGGAGCCTGGAAAGTGAGCGAAAAGGAGCGAATTCTGCAAACCGCGCGCAAAAACACCTGCCGAGTCGTGCGATTTGTTTCGGAAGGCAGAGGCGGTTTGTTTAACGCAACGATAAAGACGAAAGGAGCAAACGACAATCTTATTCCGTTGAAAGCAAACGGTCCGCTTGCCGATACGAGTAAATACGGCGGATACGATTCGGCTTCGACTGCCTATTTTGCGCTTGTATCGAGCACCGGAAAGAAAGATAAAAAGAATATCACGCTCGAAGCGATACCCATTTACATAGATTTGCTTGGGGAAAACGCCGTAAACGATTATGTCAAAAGGGTAACCGGCGACAAAAACGCAACCGTTTTAATCGAAAAAATAAAGTTAAATTCGTTGCTGAAAATATGCGGTTCGTATTGCTATCTGCGCGGAAAAACGGGTTCGCAGATACTCTTGTGCAATGCCAACCAGTTTGTTATTTCCGATGAAGACGCCGCGTATTTAAAGAAAATTTCGCGTTTCTGCGAAAAGAACGAAAAAGCGGAAGGCAAGCTTACCGCCGACGAACGGCACGACGGGCTTACGAAAGAGAAAAACCTTAAGTTTTACCGTATGCTTGTAAGCAGATTGTGCAGCGCTCCGTATTCGGCGCTTCTCGGACAACAGGCTCCGGGACTACGCGAAAAAGAAAGCGTTTTTATAGGACTTGCAATCGAGGAGCAATGCTCCGTTATAATGGAAGTTATGCACTTTTTCCAGTGCAACAGCGTTACGAGTAATTTGCAGGCGATAGGCGGGGTTCCGACAGCCGGAAAAATATATAACAATAAAAAACTTTCCGAAAACGAAGAAATTTTGCTTATTTCTCAGTCGCCGACGGGCTTTTACCAAAAGGCGATTTCACTTACCGGGTTTTACAAAGCATGAGCTGGCGCACGGTGGTGGTTACCGGGCACAGCAAGCTCGAGTATAAAATGGGCTATCTCATTTGTCGGGGAGAAACGCTCAAAAAAGTGCATCTCTCCGAAGTGGGAACGCTGATAGTCGAATCCACGGCAACCAGCGTAACCGCGCCGCTTTTATGCGAACTTATCAAAAACAAAATAAACGTCGTGTTCTGCGACGAAAAACACAATCCGTTTTCGCAGCTTATTCCGCTGCACGGAAGCCACGACGCCGGCAAAAAATTAAAAATTCAAACCGAGTGGAGCGACGGAGTAAGAACAGCCGTCTGGACCGAGATAATACGCAATAAAATTTATCAGCAAGCCGAATTTTTACGCGACAAGGGTTCGGATAAAGCCGATTTGTTGTACGGATACGTTTCCGAGCTTTTGCCCGGCGACAGCACCAATCGCGAAGGACACGCCGCAAAGGTCTATTTCGGCGAGCTGTTCGGCAAAACCTTTACTCGCGAAGACGAAAACGCATTCAACGCCGCACTCGACTACGGCTATGCGATATTGCTGTCCGCGTTCAACCGCGCGATATGCGCGTGCGGCTACAACACGCTGCTCGGACTTTTCCACAAAAACGAGTACAACCCGTACAATCTGTCCTGCGATCTCATGGAGCCGTTCCGCATAATCGTGGACAGAGAAGTGGTAAAAATGAACCTGCGCGAGTTCGGAACGGACGAAAAGCGGATTTTGCAAAACCTTCTGAACCTGCCCGTATTTCTCGGCGGAAAAAACTGCGTTCTCGGCGACGCGATAGCAACTTTTTGCCGAAGCGTTTTCGCCGCGCTTAACGAAAGCAATACCGCGCTTATGGAGTTTTATGAGTTACAGATTTATGAGAGTAATCGTGTTTTTTGATCTGCCCACCGAAACCAACGACGAAAAGAGGGATTACCGCGCTTTCAGGTCTTTTTTGGTGAAAAACGGGTTTGTAATGATGCAGGAGTCTGTAT
>CAKQJJ010000267.1 GCA_934247335.1 uncultured Clostridia bacterium
CCCGAAAACAGGGGGAAACCGATTTGGGAACGCCGCAATCGACCGAGTATGCAAAGGTCGCTGTTCGACGCGTTTGAGGAGAAAACGCCCGAAGAAAAGTTTACCGAAGAGATACTGAAAGACGGTAGCGGTGTAAGCGGCGGGAAAATCCGCATTTATACGGAATATATGAAAAACCCGTATGAGAAAGATTTTGCTCGTTTTTTAAGTCGTGAGTATGGTATCGGAGGACGTGGCGGACCTGACGGCATTAACGAAATGCACGACGGGAAAGGTATGCGTTTCAGCAAAAAGAATATTGAAACGGAAGAGGTTGAAATTGCGGTAAACCTTAAATGGGAGCAAGTTGCCGAAAAAATTGCCGACCTTATAGACGGGGACAACTACCTTAACGAAAGAGAGCAGAAAGAATACGCAACGCTTGTCAGATTCCGTGAAGAAAGGCAAGCAGCGAAAGACGATGACGACCTTATAAAAATAATAGCAAGGCAAATCGTAGAATACGGCACGGCGCATACATATTGTGAACAATACAGCGATTATCCGGATTATCTCGGAGAAAGTATTCAATTTTATACGCAACACTACGAAGCCGTAAACAAAGAAATTGCAAAGTTCGATGAAGTTCGTGCCGTTGGCAATGGTAATATTTATCCTTATTCTTCGCTGAATATCTTGTTCAAACTTCCGTATTGTCCTGTATGGCAAGCGGTTGAGGAACGCGACAGACAAAGAGCTGAAAGGGTAAAGGAATACGTTGATCGTTTCACTCGGCAATGTGCGGACGAATATAAGCCGTCCTACGATAAAACCGTCGTGTTAAGCGTGAAATCCGACGAACTGCCGGAACGTGAGTACCTTTTTCTGAAAGACCATCGTGAAGATTTTACGAAATACTTTTTGAAACAAAAAGGCGTAGAAAACGTAGACCTTTCAATGCAAAGGATAGAAATAACGTTTGACAGAAAGTATATCGAATCGCTTATTGCGGGGAACGAACAAACTCCCGAAGAACGCGGAAAGATTCGAAAAATAGCAAATGCCATACTCGCGGAAGGAATCAAAGAAAGCACGGAAGGTAACTACTGTTCGTTTTTTGAAGATTTCAAAGATGATGAAAACTTTGTTCGTAGCCACAAAAATGAAATAGCCGAAGAACTGTGCAGACGAGAAGAAGTTTCCGACGTGGAAATGACCGACGACGGTTTTGACGTCAACTACTACACTCAATATCTTTGGAATTACAAGGACGAACAAAAGGATAACACGGCTGTTTCGGATTTGGACGCGGAAGAAGATGAAGAGTGGGAGAACCGTATCGAAAGCGGCGAGATAACGCCGATAGAGTCTACCGATGAACCCACAAAAGAAAGCAATACAGACCTGACGAAAATCGGGTTCGAGCAAAGCGAACTCGGCGGGGCAAAACAGCGTTTCAAAAACAACGTCGAAGCCATAAAGTTAGTCAATAGGCTCGTAAACTCACAAAAAGAAGCAACCGATGACGAGAAAAAAGCACTTGCAAAATACGTCGGTTGGGGCGGTTTGGCGCAAGCGTTCGACGAACATAATGTCGCTTGGCAAAACGAATATAAAGAACTGAAAGACGTTCTGAATGATGAAGAATACGCGGCGGCAAAAGGTAGCGTTCTGAACGCGCACTACACAAGCAAAACCGTAATCGACGGGATTTACAACGCGCTCACTCGTTTCGGCGTAAAAGGCAACAACCGCATTTTAGAGCCGGCAATGGGAACGGGCAATTTCTTCGGGTTTATGCCGCAAAAAATAGCGGACGGAGCAAAACTTTACGGCGTTGAACTCGATAGGGTTACGGGTAAAATCGCAACGAAGATGTACCCACAAGCAAAGATACAGATTAAAGGCTTTGAAGAAACAGCGTTTGCGGATAATTCGTTCGACCTTATGGTTACGAACGTTCCGTTCGGCGGTTATACGGTTTTCGATCCCGACTATAACAA
>CAKQJJ010000268.1 GCA_934247335.1 uncultured Clostridia bacterium
GCGTTAAAAAACTCGCATACGGATATATAAAGCGCAGTCAGACGCCCGTGTGCATTATGGGTGACGAAAAAGACGGCGTTTTATCGCTCTACCTCGTCAACGACACCGATAAGAACGTAGAAACAGAATACTCGGTAAAAAATATGTATACCGGCGAAGAAGTCTGCTCGGGAAAAGTAAGCGGCTGTGCGTTCTCGTCCGTCAAAGCGGCAGACATCGCGCTCCCCGAAGGCGACAAAAGTTTTTATCTGTTTACGTGGATGCAGAACGGCAAAAAGGCTAGCAATCATTTCCACACCGGCATAATATCCCTATCGCTCGAAAAATATCTTAAAGCACTTAAATCGGCAGAAATGGATTTACGGGAGGGCTTTTAATGTACTGCATAGGTCTGGACATAGGCGGCACCAAATGCGCCGCGACGCTCGGCAAACTGTCGGACGGAATTGAAATTATCGATAAAGAACGGTTCGCGACCGCCGGGCTTACCCCTAATGAAGTTCTCGAACGCTTCTCTTCCTTTATATCGGACAAAACCGCCTCTTGCAAAATATCCGGTATCGGCATAAGTTGCGGAGGTCCGCTCGACGGCAGACGAGGAATAATACTCAGCCCGCCGGGACTGCCGGGCTGGGACAATATCGAAATAGTCGATTATTTCACGCGCAGATTCGGAATCCCGACGAGGTTGTGCAACGATGCCGATGCCTGCGCAGTAGCCGAATGGAAATACGGAGCCGGCAAAAGTTGCGATAACGTGGTTTTTCTCACGTTCGGCACGGGATTGGGAGCCGGTCTTATTCTCGGTGGCAGGCTGTACCGCGGAGCAAACGACAACGCGGGCGAAATAGGACACGTCGGACTGACGCGCTCGGGTCCCGTCGGTTATCGTAAAGCCGGCTCGTGCGAAGGGTATTGCAGCGGAACGGGAATTTCCCGACTTGCCGCGATTATGGCGAAAAACAAGCGGTTCGAAGCCGATTACAAGCGGTTTACAGCTGAATTCGGCGGCGAAACAACGGCTAAAACGCTGGCGGAAGGTGCTCGCAAAGGCAACGGATTCTGCCTTGCCGTATACTGCAAAAGCGGCGAAATGCTGGGAAGAACGCTGTCGATAATAGTCGATCTTCTCAATCCCGAAAGAATAATAATCGGCGGAGTGTTCATGCGCTCGGGCGAACTTTTGCTTCCGTCCGCCGAAAAAACAATGAAAAAAGAATGTCTGCCCTTCTCGCTCGGCTGCGTGAAAATAGTCAAAGCGGGGCTGGGCGAAAATGTCGGCGACTACGCCGCACTCGCGGTTTCGCAAGGAGATTTTTAAAATGAAGGCTTCCCCTTTAACCATTCTCGACGCGCTTATCGAACGCTATCCCGTTTTATCGGACGTGCGCGAAAACATTTTATCTGCGTTCGGAATAATCGCGGACGCATACGAAAAAGGCAACAAACTGCTGGTGTGCGGTAACGGCGGCTCGGCTGCCGACAGCGAGCATATTGTGGGCGAACTTATGAAATCGTTCAAAAAACGCCGCCCGATAAATGCCGACACGCAAAAGGCTCTCTCTTCTCTCGGAGAACGGGGCGAACTTCTCGGTAAAACGCTCGAAGGCACGCTGCGTGCGATTGCACTGACTTCTCACACCGCGCTCTCCACCGCTTTCGCCAACGACAAACTGCCGGCGGCGACCTATGCTCAGCAGGTTTACGGATATGCCGACCGCGGCGACGTTCTGCTTGCGATTTCCACGTCCGGAAACGCCGAAAACTGCGCTCTCGCCGCCGTCACGGCAAAGGCAAAAGGCGTGCGCGTAGTTGCGCTCACAGGCAAAAACGAAAGCGCACTTTCCTCTCTTGCCGACGTCTCGGTTCGCGTTCCCGAAATCGAAACTTACAAGGTGCAGGAGTTGCATCTTCCCGTCTATCACTGTCTGTGCGCGATGCTCGAAGAAGAATTCTTTTAAGCGCGATTTT
>CAKQJJ010000269.1 GCA_934247335.1 uncultured Clostridia bacterium
GATAAGTTTTTTCTCGTTTATTTTAATGCCGCGCAAAATCGCGTGCTTAACGTTTCCGTACGTAAGCTTGCGAACGGCGAAAGCGAAAAAAGCGTACGGCGTGAACACCGTAAGTGCAAGAACGAAACTACCGGTGAAGCCTCCGGCAGTAAAAAACGACAGCGTAAGCGCGACTATTGCGGAGATAAGCCCCCACCAGCCCACGTAACGCAGGGAAATATACAACGCCGCCGAATAAAATATCAGCGGCACGACTTTTGCCGGCGTGTACGAGGCAATCAGAACGGCAACCGCTCCGACGGCGGCACACGCTGCGGCGTAGGTTATTTTTTTGGTCTTCATATTATCTGCTTATCTGCAACAACAGGACATAGCGTCGCAGCACATGGACGTAATGCAGTACGCCGTACAACAATTGCTGAGAGTGTTGCCGGCGGAATTCATTTCGTCGTAACGGGCGCGGTCGGAAGTATTTCTCGCCGCGTCGATATCGTCGTCGCCGAAATCCGACTTGACTTTTTTGGGGTCGGTTTTGCCGTTACCCATGACGGTATCCAGTTTTTCGAGCGCGGTTTTATATTTTTCGTTCTGCGGATCCATATCCACGGCAACGGACAACTGCTTGCGGCTTTCGGTAAGCCATTCGCGGTAATAATAAACCTGCGACTGATAGAAATGCCATTTTGCCGTACGATTTGAAACGGCGTCCAGCGCGTCCTGAGCGTCGTCGTACTTCTTTTCTTTAATAAGAGCCTCTATGCGCGCGTAATCGTCGCTGTAACGACGAGCTTCCATATCGCGGCAGATGTCGCGCCAGGCTTCTTCCAGCTCGTTCAGCTTTCTTGCCGCCTCGTTGCCCTCTTCTCCGGGCAAAAATCTGTCCTCTTTATACTTCGCGCACAGTTCTTCGTAGCGAGCTTTGAGTTCTTCGTCGGTGGCGTCCTTGGTAAGTCCGAGTATTTCGTAGCTGTCTTTCATTAAAAATCTCCGTTTAACAAATTTGTTTACACTTTCGGGCGGGGTAATTTTTTGGTAGAGGCAAACAGGCGTTCGACCTCATCCCGCAGTCCGTAGTAAATTATATTTTCCAGCAGACTGTAACTCTGCGTGAATTTCATATCGTTGAATGCGGCTATCGCGCGGTTTACGGTGGAATTGAATATAAATTCCAGCTCCGCCCGATTGTCGTTTATAAATTTTACGCGGTCGGTATAATTTCCGAACGCCGCGAGAAATGGATTGTAGTTGCCCGAAGCGAAATCTTCGTCGATATCGTCGAGTGCGTCGGCAACGTACACGAATTTGCCTATATTGTACGCCAGCGAACACGCGGCGTCCGTGGTTTTGTCGCCGAGCATCAGCGCGAACAATCGTTTGAGAAGGGAAGCGAAGCAGTCGGCAACGACGTCCACGGAAGTTTGCCCGTTTTTCTCCTGCGCTCGCAATTTTTCGTAACCGACGCGCACTATTTCGTCGGCGCCGGGCAATATCTCCTTTGCCTTATTATACGCTTTATTGAAAATTTTCAGCGCGACGCGCGCCTTTTTTCCGCCATCCGTTTTGTCGTCGTACAGTTTCCACCGCGCCAGTATCGCGTTTGCCGCGGCAATCTTTTCCATAAACCTATTGCTCTCTACCATCGGCGTTTTTTTGAGCGGATGCCCCAGGCAATTCTGCTCGATTATTTTTTGCGGATAGTCAAGCTGATCGCTGAGAAGCGCAGCCATGAACGCGGCGTCGTATCCCACGGCGTAACGCGCCCATTGCCCGAACAGTTTGCCTGTGGTTTTGCACGTTCCGCAGTAAAAAGCGCGATACAGAATGTAATCCTGCTGTCGTATTATCTTTTTTTGCGGTAAAACGTATCCGTACATGGCTGCTCTCTCTTTGCGTTATGTTTTCGTAATTTCGTAGTAATCTGCCCGTTTTCAGTTTTCGGGAACGGGCAGCGCGGTAAAGC
>CAKQJJ010000270.1 GCA_934247335.1 uncultured Clostridia bacterium
ACACCGTCGTGGCGGCGCCTGCGGAAAAGAATACTATTCCGCAAACGCTTAACACGGCGCATAACGCTACGGTTATCAATTTTCTGAATTTATTCATTGCGCGTTCTCCTTATCGCCGAACACGGCATACAGCACGACCGAACCGTTATACTTACCGGTCTGATCGTTCTTGCCGGAAAATTTCTGTTCCAAAAGCGTGCTTTCGAGGTCTACCTCGGTCAACTTGCCGTCAATCATTACAGCCCAGTATTTAAACTCTTTGGCAGAATCGGTGCACTTGACGTTTTTGAGAAGATTAAGCTTGGTTTCGCTGATTTTGTCTGCAATCGTGTAGCCTTCGAGGCAGTTTTTGTCTGCGCCGGGCTGGCTGCGGAACGACAATTGTTTGCCGTTTTCGTCGATTGCCTGATAGGACACGTTGAGTTTGCGTTTGAGTATCAGTTTCAGAGTAAATCCTTCGTCCACGCGATAACCGTTGGCGAAAGCCTTGTCGGTAGAGCCGACTTCCAGAACGTCCTTATATACGTAGCCCACGCCTTCGTTCATCTGGAAGATTGCCTTGCTTGCACGCCACTCGACAGCTTCGTAGTCCTTGAACTTGTTAAACTCGAAACTGCTGCGGAAGTCGAACAGACTTACGGTGTAATTGCCGCCGTACGTGGGACGGTAGTACGTTCTTTCTTCGCCGAGCGCCTCTTCCTTGCCGTCGTCGTACACGACGGTTGCGCTGACCTTGATCCCCTTATCCCAGAGCGCGTACACGGTGGGATTGACGGTTTTTAAGGTTACGCCCAGTCTGCCGATAGCCGAGCCTGCCGAGAACAAGCGGTCGTCGCCGCTCCACGAAGAGCTCCAACCCCACAGACGGTCGGTTGAAGACTCGAACATGGTGTAGTCGGGCGATTTGTTGCTTTCCGCCATGCTTACGGTAGTGGTGTAGTACTGATAGCCGTCCTTTTCCACGTAGTTAACCTTGGAGGAATTAAACGGGTGATCGACGTCGGTAACGTAGGTCACGTCAACGTCGCAGTTGCGGTCGTACACGATTACTTTCTGAGCGAAAGTCGATTCTAAGAGATATTTGTCGTTGATGGTTTCGATAATCGGCTTGTGATAGCAATCGAAAATGGGATTGCCGTCAAAGTCCAGTCCGAACCAGAAGTCCCACACGAGCAGATAGGTGCCCGCCTGATTGAAAGTAAATTCGGCGCCGTAAGTTCCCGAATTATCGGTAACTTCGTTGTCGTCCGCGCGAACGAAATTCAATCCCGAAAGCTTGTAGATATGCAAATACGCTCTCGTAAGCGGCAGATAGTTGCTTGCCGATATCTTCGCCTTTTCCATGCTAAGCGCCTCTCCTGTGAAGAGTGCGGCGTCGCCGTCAACGAAGGTGTAGTCGGACAGATCTCTGCCGTCGATCGTGAAGTTGCACATGGCTCTCAGCTTTGCGGTGTCGCCGTATTCGTCGGCGTAGGACAGTTCCACCACCGCGTACGGCTCGCCCTCCACTAGCTTCCATGCGTCGGCAAGGCTGCCTACTATCGGCGTGCTGCCTTTCAGATATACGGCGCAGGAGACGAGCGACAAAGCGTAGTCGGTGGTTTCGTCGCTGTCGGTAACTCGCAGCGAATACGACTCGGGCAACGCCATAAATTGACGTTCGTCGCCGATTACCGCCGATTGCAGCTCGACGTAATCCAGTTTCGAGCGAACTTCCGCGCCGTCTTCCGTCTTTTCGTATTTTAGGTCGCCGCCGGCAAGCGTTTCGCCGTTAAGAGTAAAGGCGTAGTCGCCCACCGCTTCGGCGCGATATTCGAGCCATACCGAACGGAACTCGCCGAATCTGTTGATAAGGCGCACTTCCAGATGCATTTTCGGCTCGGTCATCTGGAACACGTTGGTCTGACTGTAACCGTCGGTGTACTGG
>CAKQJJ010000271.1 GCA_934247335.1 uncultured Clostridia bacterium
GTATCCCGCCGAAACGTAAACGAGCGCCATTATCGACATTACGAGAATACTTTCGCCGAACATTATTTTAAGCAGTCGTTTTTCCTTCACGAGCGCGAAAGCCATGATAAGCAGTACGAGCGACGGAATCATAGCCGTGGGCGTCATATCGAAATAAGCGGACTGGTACAGCATCAGAATAAACGAAGCCACTATAGTAAGGACCGCGCGGTTTTTTCTTCCGAAATACACGACGGCGGTTACCGCAGCCGCGATAAGCGCAAACGCTATTATGAAATAAATAGACTGTTGCGAACGGAACAACACGTTCGTAAGCGCTCCTCCGCGCATAAATACGTTGTAAATGCTTAGCGCGTTATCCGAATATCTGTTGAGCTGCGTGAGCGGATAGAAGAAAATTACGTTTATGGTGTTGAAAAATTCGCCGGAGTACTTCTTGGTCGTAAGCGGCAGGCAAACGAGATATTGCACCGCAACGCAGATTATTGCCGTAACGGGCAAAGCGACTGCGGTTATGCGCTCGCCGTTTTTAATGGATTTAAGCCACGTATATACGTAATACACGAGGTGCAGCGGGAACAGATAACTTGCTTCCTTTGCCACGAGAAGCGCAACCGCGTACGAGGCGATCGACACGACGTGTTTTTTCTCCACGAGCGCGTAAAAGCTGATTGCCAGAAGGCACGCAAGCACGCTGAAAACGCTTGTCCACATTGCCGAAGCGAAAATGAACAACGGGCAGAAGGAAACGAACGCCGCCAGAATAAGCGCAACCTGTTTGTTGCGGTATTTTGCAGCTAATTTATATACGACGAGCGCCGTTACGGCGTCGGCTATTATCAAAGGTAATTTAATCACGAGACTAACCGCCACGGAAGAGCTTTCCAGCCCCGCCGATATCAGGCTACCTGCGGTAAGTCCGACGTAATAAAAAGTAAGCGGATACAAAAATCTTCCGGTCGCACTCGAAGTGAGGTCGGAATAAAATCTGCGGATATACTCGCTTGCGCCGCGTTCACTCCATTCGTTTGCGGCTTCGAGAATAACGTAAAGCTCGCTTCGGTTACCGGCGGAAAGAAAAGACAACGCTATTCTTATTACCGCGCCCGCAACTACTATTATCGCAAGTATTGCGCCTACGCTTAGTTTTTCTGCGCTTGCGGTAAGCGAACCCGAATCTTTATTTACGTTTTTAACCAGAAACCAGACGGTTACGGCAACGGTTGCTATCGTTAAGATTATGAACAGCGCGGACAAAGTCCAATCCATGGCAGGATTGCACGCAGCCGCAATCATTTGAAAAGTCATATAACCCCTCTCTGTCGTTTTTATGCCGCCGATATTCGTATTTTTCAAATACTTCGGGGAAAACGGGAACGGCGGAATTTCCCGCAAAAATAAAATACCCCTAAATACGATTAAAGCTTTCGCGCGGGAGCGTGTCCGGGCGCGAAAGCTTGTTTCGTCGTATTAGCGATTACGCGTTGGCGTCAACCTTTGCCATGTGAGCGATAAGGTCGAGAACCTTGTTGCTGTAACCCCATTCGTTGTCGTACCAGCTGATCAGCTTGTAGAACGTTTCGTTGAGGGCGATACCTGCTTTCTTATCGAAGATAGAAGTTCTCGAATCGGTGAGGAAGTCGGTAGAAACGACGTCTTCGTCGGTATATCCGAGGATACCCTTCATATAGGTTTCGCTTGCTTCTTTCATAGCAGCGCAGATTTCTTCGTAAGTGGTGGGTTTAGCGAGCTTAACGGTGAGGTCTACTACCGAAACGTCGAGGGTGGGAACACGGAAAGACATACCGGTGAGCTTGCCCTTAACTTCGGGGATAACCAGTGCGCATGCCTTAGCTGCGCCCGTAGACGACGGGATGATGTTACCTGCAGCAGCTCTGCCGCCTCTCCAGTCCTTCATGGAAGG
>CAKQJJ010000272.1 GCA_934247335.1 uncultured Clostridia bacterium
ACGTGGGGTTTTTCAGTCCCGGATCGATGGAAATATTGTCAAACCACTCCTCGGGAACGTCAAACGGCTCGATGACGTGCACGTTTTCGTCGAACTCGGAATAAACCAGCCCTTTAAGCGACGAAAATCTGCCGTGCTCGCGCATGTTAAGCTCCTCTTCGGACAACGACGAACGGATAGAGGCAAGCTCTTCCTCGTCTAAAAACGGATTGTCTTTCCAGGACATAAACTCGTACCACACTCTGTCGTCATGCCCCGGATTTAGATAAATTCGGTCGTACACGAACGTGCGCCCCAGAAGCGGAGTCATGGTTGCGAAAATATCGCCTTTTTTATCCACGACTCGCATCATGCACTCGTCGAAAATATCCTCGGGCGGCTCCTCGTCAAACCACACGTAGTCGAGTGACGCCCCCTGAAATTTCGCCCTGCCCATTTCGCAGCTTTTGAACCATATTCTGCTCAGTCCGCCGAAAACGTTGCGCACGGTTATGCAATCGATTACGCCCGTTTCGGGACAGTCGGCTCTGCCGCTGTTCATGGTTATATCTTCAATCCATTCTTCGCTTAAGTACTTCAATATTTTGCGCTGAGCAACCTCCCGCTGAACGTCGCGCGACAGCGAAACCACCCACCCTTCCGTGTTTTTGCGGTTTTCCCTGTACGGATGTATCCCCCTCGCCATCCACACGACTTCCACCGCGCCGCACTCGGTTTTGCCCGTCCGGTTACCGCCGAATACCCAGCGGATGCGCTTTTTGCATTTGTGAAAATCAAGCTGCTTCAAGTGAATTTTGTCGCCCGTATTGTAACGCGACAGCTCGTCGCGCTTGCGCTTTTCCGCTAAAAGCTTGTCGATTTTTCTTATTTTCAGTATTATTTCTCTCTCCGTCATATCCCCGCTCGGGCAAATAGGACAAAATTCGTCCTTTTACCCTCGGCATTTCCCCCTTTATCAAGTTACAATTATCGTATGAAAAAATTTCCGGTAACAATAAGCGTAGTCATCGCCGCGCTTTTATCCTTATCCTGTGCAATCCCGTCGCACGCCTGCCACGTCGGCGCAAAGGCAGACGATACGCTCGCGTACGCCGAAATTCTCGAAGGCTGCGTTTTGTATTCCGACCGGGAACTTACTTTTCCCGTCACCACGCTGCCCAAAACATATTTCGTGTGCGTAATCGAGCAAACCGAAAGCGCCGTGCGCGTTACTTACAAAAACCTCGACGGCTACGTCCGTCCCGAATGCGTTTCCGTATGCGATTTTATCCCCAAAACCAAGTTTGCCAAAAGTTATCTCTCCATTTCAAACGACGGCGGAACAATAAACGTTCGCTCGGCACCCGACAATACGAAGGACAACGTTCTCTCGCGCCTTACCGACGGCACGCGGCTTTACTACTACGGCTACGTCGAAGGCACCGTTCAGAACCAGATTCTCGGCTCGAAATGGTACTGTGTAAGCCTGGGCGAAGGCAAAATCGGCTACGTCTACTGTATGTACGCCACCGCCGAGGAGCTACCGGACAACGTGATCGAAGCGATCGCGCCGCCATCCGAACCCGACGTAACGCCGGAAACGGTTGCCACTGCCGGCGGAGAATATTTCCTCGTCGCCGCCCTCTGCCTGCCCGTAATCGTGCTTATGTACCTGCTTTTCAAATCCCGCAAATCCGAATAATTTTTTAGGCTATCTGTCTGTCGCTAAAACACATTGACCTTATCCCGTATGACGGGTGCTTGCTCCCGCCGCCGTTCTTTTCGGACAGCCGAGGACGTCTGTCCCTACATTTAGAAAACAAGCGTTTATGTTCTCACATACCTAAAAGCGTTGCGGGGCGCGACGCGGCGGCGTAGCCGCATTGACAGCCCGGTGGGCTGTCAATAGCCAAAGCGGGGAGCAATTTATAATT
>CAKQJJ010000273.1 GCA_934247335.1 uncultured Clostridia bacterium
CCTACTGCACCTCGGCGTTCATGGACTGCACGATTGCCGCCTCCCGCGGGCTGGGCAAGACCGTGGGGCCGACGGTTGTGGTGATTATGGGTTCCTGCGTGTTCCGTATTATCTGGATTTACACCGTGTTTGCGCATTTCCGCACCATTCCGTCGCTGTACCTTTTGTACATTTTCTCGTGGACCATCACCGCGATTGCGGAAATCGTATGCTTTATAATCAACTATAAAAAACTTAACTCCGCCGCTCATTCTGCCGCTATAGAATAAGCGGCTTTTCTGTGATTCGCCGATTCCGAGAAAAAAAATTTTACATTGTTAAGTTAGTTGCGACTAACTGATTGAAATTTTTAATTTTTATGATATAATATGGTTGTAATTGATTAACGAGTCGCAGGCTGCGGGCGCGCGGGAGGAGGCGACGTGAAAAACGAAGATCTGAAATTTGACAGAAGCTGCCACGTTCTGTATTCAAAAGAATGCGAAAAGCAAATAAAAGATAAAATCGCTTTGCATTATCCGGAGAACGAGCGCGAAAAAACGTGGACGGCGGTGCAGTTGCAGTACGTCGAATACCTTAAAGAATGGCGCACCGACCTCGGCGGAAAGAAAAATTTCCACAACGGCAAGGGCGGAACTTACGACTGCATTGCCATTATGACGTATTACGCCGTGTGTAAGGACGTCACTAATTTCCGCGAGATAGAGGAAATGGAAGAAAATCTCGTTCTGCCGGCGTTCAAAAAGCTTAAATTCGTGGATTGTAACAAGCCGTTCTGGAAAAAACTTATGTACAAGGCTTTTTCGTCGGCAAAGAAAAAATGCGACCGTTGGCACGACTACGAAATGAACGTGTCGCCGTATGAAAAGGACAAGCCCATTTATTACGAATTTACGGCGTGTCCGGCGGCTCAGTTCGCGCAGCAGTTTTCGCTCACAGAAATAATGCCCGCGCTTTGCAACGTCGATTATAAGTCGATGGAAGCCATCCGCGCAAAACTCGTCCGTACGGGCACTTGCGTGGACGGAGATAAATGCGATTACGTGATTTGCGGCGATAAGGACGAATATGCGTCCGCTCATTCCGAATACGTTGACGAGAAAGGTTTCAGGAGGAATAAATAATGAAATATCGTATAGAGAAAAACACCGTGCAGGAAACGCTTGTCATTCCGCTTTACGGCAGAAAGGTGTGCGCCGAACGCTATCCTGATTTGTACACCGACGACGTGGCAAAACGCATTATCGGACAGGTGGACTACGACTTTTCGTCGCTTGAAGAGCAGTCGAAAAAGCTTATGTACCGCTTCGGCTTTTTGGAAGTCGCCATGCGACAAAACGACATCGCAGAAGAAGTTCGCGATTATCTTTCAACTCATCCGCAAGCGGCTGTAGTAAACCTCGGCTGCGGCTTGGACGACACGGGCAGAAAATGCGATAACGGCGAATGCAAAATCTACAATCTCGATTTTGAAAGCGTGATAAACGTGCGAAACGAACTTTTGCCCGCCGGCGAACGCGAAGAAAACATAGCGTGCGACCTGACCGACACCTCGTGGTTCGATAAAATCGACGCAAGCGGCGGCGCCGTGTTCTTTGCTGCGGGCGTGTTTTACTACATTCTTACCGAGCAGGTCAAGGTGCTCGTCTGCAAAATGGCGGAAGCTTTCCCGGGCGGAAAAATCGTGTTTGACGCCGCAAATAAAAAGGCGGGCAAACTTATGCTTAAAACTTGGCTGAAAATTGCCAAAATCAAAGACGTCGGCGCGTATTTCGCCGTTTCGGACGCTAAAAAGGAATTGTCGCCGTGGAGCGAAAATTTCACCGTTTCCAGCCGCGGCTATATGCTGGGCTACAACGACCTTAAACACACGTCGGTAAGC
>CAKQJJ010000274.1 GCA_934247335.1 uncultured Clostridia bacterium
TCATTTAAAGCCTCCTTTGCTTTGCAAGGGAGGTGGCTTCGAGCTTTAGCGAGAAGACGGTGGGATGGTTTGACGGGCGAACGCAGTTTATTCCTACGATAATAATGTCATTATTTTATTGGTCAAAACATACTTATACGTACTTTTTCGATTTACGAATTTTCGGCATTGCCGACGTCGTCACGGAAATCTTCGGGCGGAGCTTTTTCAAACGAATAGGCGACGAGCAAATCGTCTTCCTTCAACGGCGCGTATTCGGCGCAGTTTGTAAAATCTTTGCGCGAACAGCCAGCTCTGCCACCGCCAGCACAAGCGCATGCGCACGCACAGGCACATCCGCCACCCGATCCGAAGCCGCCTCTGCCGCTGCCTCCGCTCCCTCCTTTGACAAAAGGCGGATTGAGCGTTTTACCCTTGGCGTTCACTCCGTGACGAAACCGAATCCACCAAAAACAGTGAGGTCCCGAAAAACCGCGATAACGATAATATTCGTCCGACGAACGATGACTGAATATAACAATCGCAACTATTATTCCGATTATTATAACAACCACGCCTATTACTATTATTAAACCGAGTACGGACACGTCTGCCGTTGTCTTGTCGGAATAAGTTGCGTTTTCGTTGAGATCGGGAAAAACCGAGCGTCTGTATTTTATGCAGGAGCGCAGTTTCTGATTTTCCGACATGTTCGTCGCAACCCACTCTGCGTAACCGTTGCTCGTTCTGTCTCCGCTGCAATAGATAATATCGTAAACGTTGACGTCGCCGATATCCCACCGCAAAACCATTCTGGCTACGCGAATATCGGTAAACCAGCCGGGCGTGAACGCAAATTCCACTTCGTTTTTATTGTCGGAGAGCGAAAATATACGCGACTGATGGACGGAAAAGCCGAAATTCACGATATCGCCGGCGTAGTATTTTTTTGCAAAATCTATCCTTACGAACGAGCCGTTGCTGTCGTCGTACCTTGCGCTTTTAATGCACTCGTCAAGCGGTCTTATCTCGTCGACGTACATGTTGGCAACGCCTATTTTAACCCAGCTGAGCGGACCTTGCGAAGTTGAATCGAGCACTTGCCAGCTGATGCGGTAAGTTATATCGAGAGTGGCGTCGCTGCGCGGCTTTACCGTGACTTCGTAGCTTAATATTTTGTCGAGATTGCCGCTCCCGCTCGCTTCCACCCGCGTTTCGGTTGCGCTCGGCGGCAAAAATACGATAAGCAAAGCAAACAAAAACGCAAGCGTTATGTAAATCGGTTTTCGTTTCACAGTACCTTCTCCTTCAAAAGACAAGTCCTTTCTTTTTTGCACGCAGACTTTCGTATTTTTCTGCAAGCCGCGCCGTTCCATATCTTTTTCCAATCGTCGTCGAGAATATTGCCGAGCGGTTTTCCGGTAAGCCACGACTGACAGGGTACCACCGTGCCGTCGGGCGCTATCGCCATATTGGAAAGGCACGCCCCGCAAGATGGAACGGGCGTTTTCAGTTCTTTGAGAACCGAATCGTCTATCCATCCGGGCGACGTAAACGAAATTTCTCCGCCGCCGGCATAAACGACCTTGGCGGCTTTTTTCACTATTTCGGTTATTTTCTCTTTACTTAATCGCGTTGCGGCAGAGCCGTCTTTTTCGGCGTTTCCGGCGGGAATAAGCCCCGAGCAGGAAAAATACCTGACGCCCAGCCTCAGCAAAAACTTTACCGTTTGCTCGTAATCCCGGTTTACCGAGCAGAGCGGCGTATTTACGCTTACGTCGAGTTTTGCGGCAAGTGCGTTCTTAATTCCGCTTACCGTATCGGCAAAACCGTTACAACCGACAAGCGTATTATGCACTTGTTCGTCGGCGGAATAAAGCGTTATCTGCACGCTGTCCAGG
>CAKQJJ010000275.1 GCA_934247335.1 uncultured Clostridia bacterium
AAACTGGGATCTCGACGGGCTGAAACTCGATTTTATCGACCGATCCAAGACGAACGGCGTCGTTTCGCCCGATATGGACTACGCTTCTGTGGAAGACGCGGTTTCGGCGCTTCTGAAACAGATTTCCGGCGCCCTGCACGAGATCAAGCCGGATATTATGATAGAATTCCGCCAGCCGTACTTCGGTCCGATTATAAGCACGTACGGCAACATGATGCGCGTGTGGGATTGCCCGCTTGACGGCAACAATAATAAGAATCAGACGGTAAATCTGCGGCTTATTTCCGGAGAATGCGCGGTTCACGCCGACATGATGTACTGGCACCCGGGCGACGCTCCCGAAAGCGTGGCGTGCCAATTGTGGGGGACCATGTTTGCCGTTCCGCAAATTTCCGCAAGAATGAATACGCTGACGGCTGAACAATCGCTCGTTCTGAACCGTTTTCTCGGATACGTAACCGAGAACTCAAGCCTGCTTACGGGCGGCGAACTTGACTTTACTCTTTGCGAAAACGGTTACGATAAAGTGGAAACGGGTGATAAAAACAAGCGCATTTGCCTGCTTTCACACTCGCCCGTAATAGAGCTCGACGAGCGCGCCGCAACCGAAGCGGTAAATCTCACCGACAGCGAAAATCTGTTTATCCGAAACGAAAACGGAGCAAGCCTGTCCGTCGCGGCGTTCGACTGCACGGGCAAGCAAACGTTTGAACTTGTAACGAGCGACGTTTTATTTTCCTGCCCCGTTCAATTCGCCGGAATGATAAGCCTCGTAAAGCGTTAAAGGGAAATGCAGTCATTATATTTTAATAAAGCACGTTTTTCAATCCACACGGGATGGATTTTCCCCCTCCCGTTTTTTATGTAGGGATAAGTGCCCCGGTGTCTGCTCCTTTTAAAGCCTCTCACTCCGGGAGAGGTGGCACGGCTCTGCCGTGACGGAGAGGGCTTATTCGCGAATGTTTGCGGGCGAACGCAGTTTATTCCTACCGTGTGTATCAACCCGTAGGGGAGACCTGTGGTCTCCCGTCTTACAATACGGCGGGAGCAAGCCCCCGCCCTACAGAATAAGGTTAATATTCGTGGAACAAAGTATAGATTTTTAATTGTAGGGGAGGGGTTCCCCCTCCCGTTTTTTATGTAGGGACAGACGTCCTCGGCTGTCCGATTATGGTTTTATGTAAAAACAAGCGTTGTATTTTAAATCGGATAATTTCGTTTGTGTCACACCAATGACTTCTTATTGTAGGGTGGGGGCGCGACGCGTTAAGCGAATAGTCCGGTGGACTATTCGTAGCCAAAGCGGGGAGCAATTTATAATTGCGACCCGGGGCTTTAGCCCGGGACACAGTCGCAAGTGTCCCGGTGCCTTTTTGTTACTTTTTCAGCACTTGAAAAAGTAAATACACTCATCCTATTTCCACGGAATGGGCGATATAGGTCAAATGGTCGCCGAGACGTTCGATATTGGAAACGAGATTGATGAAAATACTGCTGCTTTCGGGCTTACACAAACCCTTATTAAGGCGTTCGATATGCCCGTCGATAAGGCTTTTGCGGTAGGCGTCGATTTTCTCTTCCACGCCGTCTACTTCGGCAAGCAGAGTCTTGTCCGTATCCAGCACGGTCTTTTTGGTAAGGTCGTAAAGCGCGTCGATATTTTTGACCATATCGCTTACTTCCTCAATCACGCCGTCGGAAAATTCCATATTTTTTTCCACTTCGCGGCGGGTATACTTGGTGAAATTGTCGGCAATATCGGCAATACGCACGACGTCGCCCACGCAATTGTGCAGCGTTCCGAACGGCAAGTCCTTGATTTTTTCGTCAAGTGCGAGCATATGCGTAAAATCGCGCTCGTCCTGCATCTTTT
>CAKQJJ010000276.1 GCA_934247335.1 uncultured Clostridia bacterium
AATATTATCGCTCTGCCGCTTGAAAATCCGAAGTCGAAAGCCAGCACTTTTTTCAACAGAAAAAACCTCCTCGTTAATTATACCACACAACCACGCGATTTGTCAAAGTTTTTGGGCTTTTATTCGCCTCGTCCGTCGAGGGTCGCGAATAATATAACGCAAAACGAAAACTTTTTCAAGGGGGAAAACAATACTTTTTCGTAGGGAAAGGCGATTTGTTTACTTTTGTGCAAAAAATTAAAAAAACAGCGGCGGCAGGCGGTTTTATTGCGGCATAAAAACAAAGTACTATGTCACGCATAGTACTTAAAAACGGCAAATTTTGTCGAATTATGTCGTTTATACGTCAATATATCCGTATCCCGTTCCGTCTTCGCCGATATAATCTGCTTTTGACAACAATATTTTTTTCACTTCATCCGGCGTGAGATTTTCGTTCTGCTCGATTATTCCGTGGCAAACGCCCGCAATTATAGGAGCCGCGATACTGGTTCCGCTTAAAACGACGGCTTCTCCGGACGGAGACTCGCAAACGACTTTCGAGCCGAACGCACAGATTTCGGGCTTTATGCCTCCCGGATCAAAGGAACTGTATTCGGCGCGGCGCACGCCCTCTTCCGTTTTTTCAACGCTGCCCACCGTTATTATTTCGCAGCACGAGCCGGGCGAAGTAACGCCTTTATTCCCCGAATTGCCCGCGCTTGCCACGACGGTTATTCCTTTTTTCCACAGAGCTTCCGTAGCCACGCAAAGCGGGTCTTTTTCGTCGATTTTGCCGCCGAGCGACATGCAGAGGGTTTTAACGTTATATCTGCCGGCGTTGTCGTACAGCCACTGCATGGCGTCGAGAATACTTAAAACGCTGCCGCTTCCGCTGCTTTCGATGGCTTTCAGGGCAACCACTTCCGCGCCCGCCGCGCTTCCCGTTCTCGTCCCGGACGAAAATCTGCCGTCCGATGCCAGCAGGCACCCGACAGCCGTTCCGTGCCCGTTATCGTCGTACGAACCGCTTTCGCCGTTTATGAAATCGACGAACGCGGCAAGCCTCTTTTTCGGCAAATAAAAATCGAGCGGCGGCGAAAAACCGGTGTCTATAAACGCTATCCGCGCTTTTTGAGGCAGAATTACACGCTTTTCGCGCAGATTTCTCCCGTATCGTCCGAATCCGGCAATCGGGAACAGATTTTTATTCAAAGGCAACGCGCCCACGCTTACTCTTTCCGCGCGGCACACCGATCGGATGCACGCAAGCGTTTTTATGTCCTCTATCGAATAGACGTTTATCAGCGCGCCGTAAGCTTTTATGAAAGGATAGCTTTTGACTACTTTCGCGCGGTATTTTCCGAGAGCCAGGCGGGCAAGCCGATAATTTTCGGCAAAAACGACGCATTCGGTTTCGCCGTTACCCTCGGGCGCGAGCGAATAGTTTTTCAAGAGTCTATTATCTCGCTTAACGCTTTTTTCTGTCTTTCGTTGAGATAGGGCGACAGCGCGGCGACGTACGCATTTGTCTGAGCCGCGTCGAAAGTTCCGTTTCGTTTTTGTTCGGAAATGCGCCGGGACAGTTCGCACAGCAGTCCGTTTTCGTCCATATCGCCGTACTTTGCCTTTGCGCGCTCAAATTCCGCCAACGCGTCCGCCTCTTTTGCTGCGTTTTCGTTTTTCTCGGAAGAATAGCCTTTCAATCTTTTCAATGCACACAGCCTCCATGTTCCAAGGTACTTTTATTTATATGCAGGCATATAATAAAACGTACACTTTTTCGTGGAGGCAACGATGGATTTCAAAGCCATACTTCCGCTGCTGCTGGCGGGCAACAAAAACGCCGATAAAATAATGCCGATACTGAGCGCGATATCG
>CAKQJJ010000277.1 GCA_934247335.1 uncultured Clostridia bacterium
CCGTGAAACGACGCTATATAATCGAGATCGGGAACTACCTCGCTCATTTTCATTGCCCAGCTGATATCGCCCGCAATAAGCACGACGTCATCCTTCCCGACTTTTTCGTTCCAGGATTCGGTAATTTTGTCGAGATAATCGTCCCACACCTCGCCGAATATGTTCATGGGCTTGGGATTGTTTATTGACAGATGCAAGTCGCTTATCGAAAATACTTTCATGCGTATGATTATATCACTTTTTTCGCTTTTTAGCAAACGATTTCGCAAAAGTCGTTTTTTACGAGTTAACGTTTTTTAGCAAACGATTTCGCAAAAGTCGTTTTTTTACGAGTTAACGTTTCCGAACGGCGGCGTATTGAAAACCGCGCGGCAGGCTCCGTCGTCGTAGTTGTTGCAATCGGGATAAACGCATTCGCCGTACGACGGGACAAGTATATCCGCAGATACGGCAACGGACGTGATTATCGCGATGCAACAGGTAAACGTAGTAAAAAGATTTTCATCAACCGTTCCAAGCCTGCTTAAAAGTTTGCCGCTGATTTCAACGGAATATTCCCTTCCGTCGGACGGAACTCTCAAAACCACGTCGCGCGGCACGATCACTGTTCCGGTTGCGGTAAAAGTGCGGTTCAACGAATCTATAAACGTCACGGTTATCGGAAACGCCGCGTCGTACGAAATGCGCACGCGATTGTTTTCCGTCGTAGATACCGACAAATTCTGCATTACGGGCTGAACGAGATTTTCCGCCGAAACGAACGTAAACGGCGGCGCAGGCGCAACCGATCCGTTAAGAGTCAGGCGTATATTTTCTTCGGTAACGTTCGTTAGTCTGCTTATACATCCGTCGGTTATTTTCTTTACGCGTATGCACACGCGCTCACACAGTCCGCACAAAGGGCTGCCGGTAATTTTTCCTGCGCTGATATTACTTGCCATAAAATAAAAGCCTCCCGTAATTTTCTATTACGAAAGGCTGTATTTTGTTACATCGAGGCAAGTATTTGCTCTATTTTTTTCTCGGCGGCTTCCTTTCCCGTTTTATTCGTTGCCGACACGGGAATTATATTGTCCGCGCCCATTCCGAGCGCAGTGGCTATTCTCTGAACCGAGCGACCAAGTTCCGCGCGCGACAGCTTGTCGCATTTCGTTGCAAACACCGAAAACGGAATTTGGCAATAGTACAGATAATTAACCGTTTGCTTGTCTAAGATTGTGGGTTCTATCCTGCTGTCCACGAGAACGAAAGCGTGTTTCAGCTTTTCGCTGGTTTCGACATAACCGCCGAGCAGAGCGTCCCACTTGTCTTTTTCGGATTTACCCACTTTTGCATAGCCGTAGCCGGGTAAATCGACGAGAACGAACTGACCGTCGTTTATGTTAAACAGATTGATAAGCCTCGTTCTGCCCGGCGTGGACGACGTTTTTGCAAGTTTATTTCTGCCTGTAAGAAAATTTATAAACGACGATTTTCCCACGTTGGAACGACCGAGCATGCATATTTCGGGGCAATCGTAACTTGCCGCCACGTCGTGATAGACGTTAAGATCGGCAATACTGGTCATGAAAGCGGCGTTTTTTATCATAAAAGCGCCCTCTCGAACACCTGATCCACTACGTTTACGGTAATTATTTCCAGGTTTTCTTTTACTTCCCTCGGCAATTCTTCAACGTCTTTTAAGTTTTCTTCGGGAATAATAAGCTTTTTTGCTCCGCTTCGCATTGCCGCAAGCGATTTTTCTTTAAGTCCGCCGATCGCAAGCACTCTGCCCGTAAGCGTAACTTCGCCTGTCATGGCAACGTCGTCGCACACTTTTCTTCCGGTCATAACCGAAAGCACAGCCGTGGAAAGCGTTAT
>CAKQJJ010000278.1 GCA_934247335.1 uncultured Clostridia bacterium
AGTCCTTTTATACGAGTTTCTCTCTGTCCGCGTCTTGTTTTCTGAGATAATTCCTCGCTGTAATATTGGTTCATACCTTCAAATAAGCCAAATGGACATAAAACTTATTTTCAGGGATTTTTTGTTACTGTGTGATGATGGAATCTATATCGATTTTGTAGTAGATATGGATTTCCTGCGGTTTGTTCGTAACCGATTCTTTGCCGCCGATAACAAGGTGGTCGAATAACGCCAAGCACATTTCACGGGTTAAAGCAGGCGAATTGAAATAGGTTTTCAGCCTGCGGATAAATTCGTCCACATCCGTTTTTGCCTGCGTTATTTCTTCAAGTCCTTGCGAAAGAGATGTGTCTTTTTCTTTCAATTCCGTTTGTTCGGCGGTGTACTTTTCAATCAGTTTTACGCACACGCTTTCGGGAATCTTGCCTGAAACTTTTTCTTCAAACGCCGCTTCAATGAGTTTATCGAGTTCGGCTAAGCGTTTTTCAGCGTGTTTCAGATCTTTCTTCACGTCGGCTTGGTTTTTGTCCGCAAGCGAAGATTGCCGCTGTAAATACCGCTGTTTGAATTCCGCTTCGTGCCCTATAATCATCTCGGCTTTAGCGGCGACGTCGTTTTTCACGAGTTGTTCCAAAACGGGAACCGTAATAAAATGACTGAAACAGGCTGACGATCCCATACGCGATTTTGTGCCGCAGTTGAAATTGAAATAAACCGTTTCTTTGCCTGTGCGCTTTGACGTTTGCGTGTTCCAACCGAGCCTCATTTTTGCTCCGCAGTCCGCGCAGAACATCAATCCCGACAGCGGGTGCATATATCCGCGTTGCGTATGTTTACCGTGTCCTACGGCTTTTTCGACTTCCTTGACTTTATCCCAAAGTTCTTTTGAGATAATCGCTTCGTGGGCGTTTTCGACGACGATCCATTTATCTTCCGGACGGCGTTGCCACTTGTGGTTTTTGTATGAAATCGTAGTCGATTTGTGTTGAACCAAATTGCCGATATACGCCTGATTCGATAAAAGAGTTCTTAAAACTGCGGTGTGCCACAAATGAGACGGATTTCTTACGCCGTTTATACCCGTCGTAGATATTCTGTAATCGTTGGGTGTTAAAACCTTTTCAATATTCAGAACGTCGGCTATTTTTCGCGGTGTCAAACCGCTTGCGCGCATTTCAAAGATACGTTTTACGACAGGAGCGGTTTCTTCGTTTACCTGCAGAGTGCGTTTTTCATCCGTTCCGATGATGTAACCGTAAGGCGGATGGGACATTCCGTTTTTTCCTTCTTTGGCGTTCTTGACGCGCACGGCGCGCAGTTTCTTGCTTGTGGTAGCCGCCCACCATTCGTTAAACACGTTGGTAATCGGCATCATATCCATAGCGGGAGTATCTTTATTTTCCGTATCGATATTATCCGACAATGCTACGAAACGTATTCCGAACGTAGGGAATACATAATCGAGATACTGTCCTACCATGATATAATTTCTTCCGAAACGGCTCATATCTTTTACGAGTATTGTATTGATAACGCCTTGTTTCGCGTCATCCAGTAACCTTTTCACGCCTGGTCGCTCGAAAGTGGTTCCCGAAATGCCGTCGTCAACGTAGGTGTCGTAAAGAGTCCAGCCTTGTTCGGCTATATAATCCGATAGAATTGCTTTTTGGTTTTCGATAGAAAGCGATTCGCCTGCGCGTTCGTCGTCGCGAGATAAACGCACATACATTCCGACAATATAGTCTTTGTTGTTTTGCTTTGATTGCATTCTTTTACTCCTTTGAATCAAAGCAGCCTGAAA
>CAKQJJ010000279.1 GCA_934247335.1 uncultured Clostridia bacterium
TCGTAGGGCGGGGGGCTTGCTCCCGCCGCCTTCAATTTAAAAACAAAAAAATACCGCGGCATGACACTCACGACACGGTATTTTTGCTTGATTTAATAAAAATTACTTTTTTATTTTAATATCTTTTCCGAAAAAGTCATGGCGGCGAAGCGTTTCGTAAAGCGCAATCGCAACCGAATTTGACAGATTAAGCGAACGCAACTCGCCAATCATGGGGATACGCACGGCGTTGTCGTAATCGGAATAGATAAGCTCTTCGGGCAGACCTTTGGTTTCCTTTCCGAACAGCAAATAGCAGTCGTCGGGATAGTCCTCGACGTCGTAAATACTCTTTTTGGCCTTAGTGGTAAGGTAAAAAAGCTTGTCGCCCTTGTGCTTTTCGAGAAAATCGGCAAGGCTGTCGTAATACGTTATGTCCACTTTGTCCCAATAATCCAATCCGGCGCGCTTAACCGTGCGATCGCTTATTTCAAATCCGAACGGGCGCACGAGATGAAGCCGGCTGCCCGTACAGGCGCACGTTCTTGCGATATTGCCGGTGTTTTGCGGAATTTCGGGTTCGACCAATACTACGTTTATCATGCGGTTACCAGCTTAATTTATTTGCCGAAACCGACATTCCGTAGTTATTCTTATCCGGGTAATATCCCGTAACGGAAGGCGCAAGCTGATACTCTTCGAGTTCGGGCAACGAAGAAACTTTGCCTTTAAGGAAGTCGTTCAGATCGTTCATGCAGTGTTTTACTCTGTGAATAAGTCCGCCGATACGAACGTCCTGAACCTCGAATCCGAACGGTTTGTTTTCCTTGTACCACTGGTTCTTAAACGCCTCGTAGAAGGTTTCAAGCTGTTTGATAAGCGGTTTGTAGCTCTTTGCGATAAGTTTTTTAAGGTCCTTTTTGCATGCGAACACGGTGCTTTCGTCGCCGTTTTTCATCTTAACGTAAATTTCGCGCGTCTGCTTGCCAAGCGTGACTTTGGTTGCGAGAACTTCGCACAGTTTTGCCGAGCAATCGAACAAATACGCGTACGAATTGGAATTTTTGGCAATCTTTTTGAGCTTTGCCGCGGCGTCCTTAAACTTGTTTTTGTCGTCGTTTTCTATGGACGTATCTAAAAGTCAGGTAAAGCAGTCGTTGAAAAGCAGCGTTTTGCTTAGCGCGCCTTTCTTTACGGTGTCGGGCAGATCGAGCGCACAGAAGTCGTCGAAGCCCATACCGGTGAGCACCACGAAACACTCGTCGTGTTCTTTGTCGCCGTAAGCAAGGTCGGCAGAATAGCTGAGCGCGGGCAGAACCGAGTTCCACGGACATTCGGCGCCGTCGTCGCCCCACATGGTGAGGAAAGCGTCGGTAATTCCGTGCTCTTTTGCCGAAGCAAACGCAAGTTCGGTGCGAGAGCAGCTTATGCGATTTTTGGGCGCAAATCCCGTCCATTTCCACGCGCCGCCGGCAAACACGGTTTTGTTGTTGAATTCGGCGTGACGATCGAACATAATATCGTACGCGCGCTTGTCGTCCTGATAATAGTCCCAGAACACGAGCTCGACGTTTTTAGGTACGCCTGCCGCTACTTCCGCGGGAACATGAGCGGTGTTTTCGCCTATATAATATCTGCCGCCGTTGAGCGGGCGGAAGAACATATCGCTCCACATCATGGGCTTGAATCCGTATTTTTCGGCGATAGCCACCACTCGTTCGAGATGCTTTGCCATAATCGGATTTGCTTCTTCGTAGCCGTGTTTATCGAGGTATTTGCCTCTGCCCACGTTGTGCGCTTCGTCCATGCC
>CAKQJJ010000280.1 GCA_934247335.1 uncultured Clostridia bacterium
CTTTAAGGTGATAGTAGTAAAATAGAAATTTCTTTACTTCAAAAAGGAGTGCTTATGAAGATAAATGGATTAAAGAAGCTTACAACGGATGTTCTTATAATAGGTGGTGGTACAGCGGGCTGTTATGCGGCACTTACTATAAAAGAGCAGTCAGATACAGCAAGTATCATTATAGCGGAGAAAGCTGATATAAAACGAAGTGGATGTCTTGCAGCAGGTGTTAATGCTATCAATGCATATATAGTAGAAGGCAGAAATCCAGAAGATTATGTTGATTATGCTAAAAATGATGCTGATGATATAGTAAGAGAGGATCTGCTTCTTACTATGTCGGAAAGACTTAATGAAGTTACTGCTAAGATGGAGAATCTTGGTCTTGTCATACTTAAGGATGAGAATGGAAAGTATGTTGCAAGAGGCAATCGTAATATTAAGATAAATGGTGAGAATATCAAGCCTATACTTGCCTCGGCAGTGGAAGCACTTGATGGAGTGACAGTTATAAACAGACTTAATATAACAGATTATATAGTTAAGGATAATAAAATTCTTGGTGCTGTAGGTTTTAACATTGATGATGGATATGCATATGAGATAAAGGCAAAGAAAGTTTTATGTGCAACAGGAGGGGCGGCTGGACTTTATAAGCCTAACAATCCAGGATTTTCAAGGCATAAGATGTGGTATCCACCGTTTAATACCGGAGCTGGATATGCAATGGGGATTAATGCCGGGGCTGAGATGACAACATTTGAGATGAGATTCATAGCATTACGTTGTAAAGATACTATAGCACCAACAGGGACCATAGCCCAGGGAGTCAAAGCTAAGCAGATTAACTCAAAGGGAGAAGTGTATGAAGATAAATATGGTCTTACAACCTCACAGAGAGTATATGGAACTGTAAGAGAGAATATCGAAGGAAGAGGCCCATGTTACTTAAGAACAGAAGGAATAAGCAGCGAACAGGATGAATCTTTAAAGAAGGCTTATCTTAACATGGCACCAAGCCAGACACTTAAGTGGATAGAATCAGGAAAGAACCCAAGTGAGCAGAATGTTGAGATAGAAGGAACGGAACCTTATATCGTAGGTGGACATACAGCTAGTGGTTACTGGGTAGATACTAACAGAAGAACTACCATAGATGGTCTGTATGCAGCAGGTGATGTTGCCGGAGGATGTCCTCAGAAGTATGTAACAGGAGCTATGGCAGAGGGTGAGATAGCTGCTATAGATATTGTTAAGGCACTTAAAGAAGAGGCAGAACTGACAGATACATTTAGTTCACAGGATGCCGTTTATGGCTGTCATGATATTAAAGATGATTATAAAGCTTTAGACAGCTTCGCTGATGAATTTGTAAATAAGAAGCTTTTAGAATACAATGCGTATCTTGAAAGACAGGATGAGGTCTTTTCTACAGAACAGCTTGAAGAAGCTATGCAGAAGGTTATGGATACTTATGCTGGTGGTATTGGAAGCCACTATCAGTTTAATGAAAAGCAGCTTGAACTTGCCAAGCAGAAGATAGCGCAGATTATCACACTTTCAGGAAATGTGTCAGCAGTAGATTACCATGGACTTATGCTTGTGTATGAGCTTAAGGAAAGACTTACAGTCTGTCAGGTGCTTATAGAGCATTTAAAGGCAAGAAAAGAAACAAGATGGCACAGCTTTGCTGAAAATCTTGATTATCCTGATAAGTCAGATGAGTGGCTTAAGTATGTCAACACCAGAAAGAATGGTGATAACATAGAAGTAATATTCAG
>CAKQJJ010000281.1 GCA_934247335.1 uncultured Clostridia bacterium
GATGCTTTAATCCCTCGTACACATCAGTCAAAGCTCGGCTTGCAAGCGGCTCATCCCACTCATAGAAACCCGTTGCAATCATCGATGCGATACCGTGCGTAAACGCCCACATTTCAAGATAAAAAAATCTTGCCGCTTCCTTGCCGATGTTAACCTGTTTGGCAATCAACTCAATCAGCGCTTCCATTTCTTCGGGATTTTCTTTGATAGTTTCCTGCGAACGGTCGCGCATAAAAAGCAGTTTGAAAAGTTCCTTTTCCTCTTTCGCAAAACGAACGTACGCCATTCCGCTTGCCTTATATGGCACGTACCTGCCGCTTGCCGTTTCTTCCTTTCTGTAAGTCTGGTAAAGGTCGTTTGCCGCTTCTATAATCGCCTGCCGGACTTCCTCCATATTGCCGAAATGACTGAACACCGGGCGCGAAGAGGTGCCGAGTTTTTCGCCCAACGAACGGGCAGAAACTGCTGCAAACCCCTTTTCTTTCGTAAGATCGAGCGCGGCTTTTACGACTTCTTCTTTTGTAAACAAAAAATCTCTCGGCATATTGCACCATCCTTTTAAGTATCACGCGTAGCGTTACGCGTGTAATTTTATTATACAACGATTAATTGCGTTTGTCAATACAATAAGCCTGTTTCTTCAAAAATTTTTCGTTTATAAAAAGAAAAGCAAGTCTTCTTAAAGAAAACTCGCTTAATCATTTATTCCGTATACCCATATAAACAAGGGAGCTACGTATACGACAGATTTCGTTTTTAAATTGATTTTCAAAGTGCGTCAGACGATAGCTTTTTATCGACCGTCGGCGTCAAATCGTAATTTCATACAGGCAAGATTTACCGTCCCGTAGCCACGAACGCACCAATTTCGTATGCACCGGGCGCTGTAAAACTTCAGAAAACATTCGCTCGGTAAAAAAGCGGGAACATTCGCATAACGATTTCGGCAGTTCGCCGTCGTAATGCTCCGCCATAGGACAGATACAACGGTTCTGATTGACGTCATAGAGGATTTTTCCGGCAGCATAATCGACTTTAATCAAAAAACCAAATTTTTCTTCCAGAAATCGGACAAAACCGTCAAGATCTCCCGCAAACCGCGCCGTTATTTCGCCGCGACCGCAAGATTCGTAGTGGCAATCCGCACAATTTTTAAGACACGCGTCCAATTCTTTTGCGGAACAATTCTCGGATACTCCGCGCAGTAACGACATCGCCCACGTTGCAGAAAAATCATTCATATATTTTCCCTCCGTTAAAAGGCTTTGTAGATAACAATTATAAGGCATACGGCGGCGATTTGTTTAGTGTGTTCATTTACCGAAACTTGCTATTCTGTAAAGAGAACGGTTATTCGGGATATATGACACCTTTTGTGTGGATGTTTATCAAAACATACGAAAAGTTGCGTGAGTATGTCATTAACAATAAATCAATTGCAACTCTGATTCAAATGGAATACTCGGCTTATGAGGAAGCAACTGTTCCGATTTGCACGTTCGTTCTGAAAAATGGTAGAGAAACGTGTAATGGTCTATATTTCCGACTCTCTGATTTTAGGAAAAGCCGCCTATTACACGAATAGGCGGCTTTATTTCGTTTCTTATTCATTCTATCTCTAACATCTCAAACTCGTTGCAGATGCCTAAATTTTGCCTTGATTTTTGATATTATCCGCTATGTTCATAATCGGCACACCAAGTTCCTGTGCGTGTTTATAGCATTTATACGCACCGCCATAATCACGCTTGATATAGACG
>CAKQJJ010000282.1 GCA_934247335.1 uncultured Clostridia bacterium
GCATTTTTCTGAATTGTGTAGCCGTTTGGTATGTATGCCACTTGTTTGTTGGCATATACTTTTATGTTCCCGTGTTTTACGAAATCATTAAAATCAGTTGCTAAACCAAACGGTTTTCTTGAACTTACAATTTCTGAGAAAAAATGCTTTTCTTTATTTCTAACTTTATCTAAAATAGAAATGGCTTCGCTGTATCGAATAAAAATATCCGTATTTTTTTCAAGTAATGGACGAGTAGAATCGGATACAATATTTCCGTTTTCATATCTAACAATTCTACAATCCCCCTTATATTCTCTGTCAAATAAAAAATAATTCACTCCGCCTTTGATTTCTACACCCGTAAAACAATCGCTTGCCTTCGGAAAATCATGTATTTCGCGCAAGCGGTTATCGTTCAACATATCGTTTCTGAACCCGTCTAAACCTTTTCCGCCGGCAAACCAACGCGACGGGGTAATCATTACTATATATCTCGGTTGTAATTTCTTCGCTTGTTCTACAAAATGATGATAAATCGGCTTCGCGCTTGCCTGTGCGCCGCCGTCGGATAATTGATAAGGCGGGTTGGATATAATTACGTCGAATTTCATATTAAAAATCTTCTCCGGTGCGTCGGTGTGTATAAATTCATAAGCGTGGCTTTCTTTTTCCGCGCCGCGTTCCCATTGCGTTTGCGCGGCTCCGCAATATTTACACTTGCCGTTTACAAATGTGTGGTTTATTTTGCGGTAGCGGATATTGCCTTCGGCGGTGTCGAAAAACGAAATCGAATATTCGCCGTTCGGGTACTTCGAGCAATATAGGCTACGGCGCGATAGTAAACTTGTAAGTTCGGTTATCGCTATTCCGTAAAGTTGTTTGTGGAAAATGTGGTCTATGCGTTCTTGTAAGTTCGGTATTTTATCTTTAAGGCCTATAAGCAATCTTTTTGCAATTTCACGCAAAAACACGCCCGTTTTGCAAGCGGGGTCTAAAAAAGTGGCGTTCGGGTCGGAAAATAACTCTTGCGGCAACAAATCGAGCATTTTGTTCGCTACGTCGGGCGGGGTAAAAACTTCGTCATTAGATAAATTCGCAAGACAACTTAAAACGTCGGGCGTGTGCGCGGTTTTTGTTTTCGCTATTCGGTCAAAAAAAGTTTCAGCCATTTTCCTGTACTCTCCTGTAATGCACGGGCGGATATTCGCATATCGGCAGGGGCATATATTCTTTTGTCATGGGGTTAAGCGTAATGTACTTACGGATATTTTCGGGTATATCGAATAAAAACGATTGTCCGTTTTTCGGTTTATCGTTTGCCTTTAACATTACGTCAAGCCGAAAATCGCGCCGTTTAATCAAAGTGCCTTGCATTAAACTCCATTCGGGGAAAATTATCGGCAAATCTATGTCACGCTGATTTTCGTCAACGCACATAAGCGTTAATGCATTGCCGCAAAGTATGTTTTTTGATAGGATGTATTTTACGGCGTTTTGCGTTTCTGTGTTCACCGCTTTTTTACACACGGATTTGTATTCTTTATCCCACAACTTAAAAAGCCGTTCTCGGCACTCGAAAACATTATCTTGCAAAATGTCAACGCCGTAAACGCTCGATATGGCAAGAACGGAATACCGCTCGTAATCGTACGGGTTAGACTTATATAGTTTTTTAACGGTATTCAGTTTTCGCGTTAAAATTTCGGCTAAAAAGTTGCCGTTGCCGCACGCCGGCTCTAAAAAACGGCTGTCTATTCTGTCGCACTATTGTGC
>CAKQJJ010000283.1 GCA_934247335.1 uncultured Clostridia bacterium
GTAGCCCGACTGCTCGATAAGGCTCTTTGCCTCTTTCAGTTTTTCGGTGGAGCCTTCTATATATTTCTGACCGCCGAACCCGGGGAACACGCTCATAATAAGAACCATATCGCATTTCGGCAAAAACGGCTTTATAACGCTGACGTCGGTATCGGGATTGATGACCAGTCCGCTTTTTACTCCGTGCGCGCGTATGTCGTCCAGCGTTTCGGCTATCTTTTCCGTGGCTTCGTAATGAATGGTAATATAATCAGCTCCCGCCTCGGCAAACTGCTTTATATAGCGCTCGGGCTTAACTATCATCAGATGAACGTCCAACGGCAATTTGGTTTTTTTGCGGATATCCTTGATCATTTTCGGTCCGAACGTGATATTGGGAACGAAAACGCCGTCCATAACGTCGCAGTGAACCAGATCCGCTCCCGCTTTTTCGATTTTTTCTATTGCCGCACCCATTTCGGAAAAATCCGCGCTGAGTATCGACGGGGCTATCATTGTTTTCATATATCTGTACTCCTTAGTATTTTTTTTCGTTTTTCAGCGCCGCAAACAGCGTTTTATACCTTTCGTATCTTTCGTTCGACAGTTCGCCGGACGCCACTTTTCTTTTTACTTCGCAATCGGGTTCGGCAATATGCGTGCATCTGTGATATTTGCATTTTCCGGAAAGCTCCACGTACTCATCGTAATATAAATCGAGTTCTTCGGCGGAAACGTCGAATACGTCAAGCATACTGAATCCGGGCGTATCGACTATAAAAGTATTATCCGACAAACGCACGAGCGAAGCCGCCGTGGTGGTATTTTTGCCTCGCATTATTTTTTCGCTCAGCTCACCCACCTCAAAAGCGTTGCTACCCGTCAAAGCGTTGCACAGCGACGACTTTCCGACAGCCGACTGCCCTGCAAAGCAGGTTATTTTTCCTTCCAGCAGCGGCAACAATCGGTCGATTTTCCCCGATTTCGCGCTTATTCCGACGACGGCTTTCACTGCATGAGAATACTGTCTTTCGATTTCCTCGGTTAAATCGGATATATCCGTTTTATTTACGCACAGAATGCAGTCTATTTTTTTTGCGTGGCAATTGAGTATAAGCTTGTCTATCAGAAAATAATCGGGCTCCGGTTGCGGAGAGATAAGCATCACTATCTGATCGACGTTGGCAATTGCCGGGCGAATAAGGCTGTTTTTGCGTTTTTCCACCGCCTTTATGGCAATATCGCCGTCCGCCTGTTCGAGATATACGAGATCTCCGACGAGAACGTCGCTGCTTCGTTTGACTTTCTTTCTCGAATGGCAAACCATAACGCCGTCCGGAGTATCCACTTCAAACCTGAAATTGCCCGATCGTATAACGCGGTACGGCACCGAAAAATCAATCATGAGCGCTCTCCATATATTTTCTTCTCAACTGTCCGCACGCGCCGCCCACGTCGCCGCCCTTGGAGCGTCTTATCGTGGCGTTGACGCCGGCATCGGTAAGTTTTTTGCAAAATTTCTGCGCTTCCGCCTCCGTACACCCTTTTACGTTTTTTTCCTTTACGTAATTGAGCATAATGAGATTTACGTGCGCTTTCGCTCTTTTTGCAATACCGGCAAGGCGCAAAGCGTCGAAATGCCCCATATTGCTTGCCTTTATCATGGTGTATTCAAACGAAGTCCGCCTTCCGGTTTTCTCGGCGTAATAATTGCAGGCGTCTATTATCTCGTCTATCGAGTATTTATAAGCGATGGGCATTATGGTTTTTC
>CAKQJJ010000284.1 GCA_934247335.1 uncultured Clostridia bacterium
AAATATTTTGTGTAAGAGAAGAAAATATTGAAAAAATATAGATTTTACCGTGCAAGCTCTTGTTTTTGTTTGCTTTTTGGCGGAAAATATGTTAACATATAGAAAAAACAAGGAGCATTAAATCGATGTTAAATCTTTTAGCGGCAGCAGATGCCAAAACAATTATAATCTTCGTAGTTGCCGGAGTTCTTATCGTCGGCATGTTCGTTTTCAACATGCTTACTTCCAAGAAACAGCGCAAAGCGGAAGAAGACAGACTTAAAAACCTTAAAATAGGCGACAAGGTGCTTATGTCCTGCGGTATTCAGGGTACTATCGTTGAAATCAACGAAATTTCGCCGGTAGACACCAACGTAGTTATCCGCACCGGAAGCGAAAACGAACCCTGCACGCTTACCTTCGACGTTCGCGCGGTTTATCGTACGCTTGACGACAAAGCCGAAAATACCGCTGTCGAAAACGAAACCAAAGCCGAAGAAACCGAAGCAAACGCCGAAGCTTCCGCCGACAACAACGACGAGCAGGAAAACAAATAAAATCGAAAATCAAGTCTATTAAGACAAGCCTCCGCATAATGTAATCATGTGGAGGTTTTGTTTTATGGAAAAAGCTTTGAATAAAAAGAGCGGCGTCGGGGAATTTGTCAAGGCGCTTATCGTATCGATAATTTTCACTCTGTTGCTCGTGCTCGTTTTTGCCGTTATAGTCCGTTTTTGCAGTATTGACGCAAAATATATTCCGATAGTAAATCAGGTTATTAAATGCGTGGCAATCGTGTCGTCAATGTTATTGTGTTTTACTAAACGCCCCAACGGCTGGCTGCGCGGATTTATATTCGGAGTTTTGTACGTTGCCGTGGCTTTTCTCGTTTTTTCGGCGTTCTCCGGAAAGTTTGAATTCGGGCAGAAACTTCTCAACGATTGCGTTCTCGGAGGCGTGTGCGGGCTTATCGGCGGCATTATAACGGTAAACGTAAAAAAAGAAGCGTAGAAATAACGTTAAACGCAATCAAAATACTTGCCAAACGCGCGAAATTTTAGTATAATATTATTAAACTTATTTTTGCGTTTGGAGGCAATTATTATGAAACATATCAAAGTCGTTGCTCAGGCAACTATTTGCAGAGACAAGGGAACCGGTTGCGGAGAATGCCAGTCCAGCTGCCAGTCGGCATGCAAGACCAGCTGCACCGTCGGAAACCAGGCTTGCGAACAGAAGAAGATCAACAGAGTAGTTAAAGAAGAGAAATAATGGTACACACTTTTCACTGTCTCGGGAAGGTTTTTCTCGTAGACGTTGAAAGCGGGTCGATTTACGAGATCGACGCGCTTACCGAAAAATTAATCATGCAAAAAATTTCTCCCGACACCATTTCGGAGGGAGAATTTTTATGCTATTCCGCACAGGAAATCGCCGACGCGAAAGAAGAGCTTGCAGAACTTGAAAAAGCAGGTATGCTGTTCTCTCCCGAGGGCGAGCATACTCCCGCAGTGTATAAGGGAATAGTCAAGTCGATGTGCCTCAATATTTCGCACCTTTGCAATCTGAGATGCGAGTATTGTTTTGCCGACGGCGGCTCGTACAACGCGAAAGCGGAAAATATGAGCCTCGAAGTCGCGAAAAAGGCAATAGATCTGCTGATAGCGAAGAGCGGAACGAGAAGAAATCTCGAAGTCGACTTTTTCGGCGGAGAACCGCTTCTCAATTTCGACGTGGTTAAAAAAACGGTGGAATATGCC
>CAKQJJ010000285.1 GCA_934247335.1 uncultured Clostridia bacterium
GTCCATAACCGACCAGCCGGCAATAACGCTGTCCTCCACGCTTTTGACCAGAAAGTTTGCGCCCGCGCATTTCCCGACGACGCTTGCGATCAGCTTCCGGTCGCCCGCGCATTCGTTTCTTATTATCGCGGTAGCCGACGGCTTATCGCCTCCGCACAGCAGAATTTCGCTGCACACCACGTTGTAATATTTAAGTTCTTCTATAATTTTTCGCTCGATTTTGGCGTCGAACGACACCGGACGAGCCACGTTTTCGCTCATTCCGTGCAGAATATTGCCCACGCCGCCCAATTGCTCGGCAAGCAGATGGGTTACTTTGTT
This sequence comes from uncultured Clostridia bacterium, assembly GCA_934247335.1. Classification (GTDB taxonomy): domain Bacteria; phylum Bacillota; class Clostridia; order Christensenellales; family Pumilibacteraceae; genus Neoclostridium. The sequence goes on from CAKQJJ010000285.1 coordinate 322, forward strand.
GTCGCTTTCGGTATTCTCGCGCGAGGCTCCCGCTTCACGCATTTTTGACGAGCATACCGACATTATTTTGCCCAGATACAGGCATCTGTCCACAAGCTCGTACGGCAGATCGTTCATGGAAGCCTTGCCCTTTTCAAAGCACTTTTCCGAAACGTGCATAATGTGCTTGCTCATGCCGGCAGCCACACACTCGCGATAGCGTTCGCACGAGGCGCACACGTTTTTTTCCACCTCTTTGGCAACCGCAACCACCACGTTGTCGCCCGTCTTTTCCATTCCTCCCAGTACGGCGCTCATCTCCTCGAACACGTCGCCCACGTACGCCGCGCGCCTCGACAGTTCTGCGCGATTTTTGTTTATTACGTGGCGAACGGCGTTTCCGCTGTCGGACGAGAAAAACTTGCTCTTCGCCGCCGACACTACCTTTTCGGGCATAACGGCATAGACTATTCCGCCCAGAAGCAGAGCGCCCGCATGATAGCCGAGATCGACGTACGGAACCGAGAAAAACAGCTCGAATATCACCGCCGCAAAAACCTGGGCAAGCGGCGAGAGAACTTTGGGCGAAGCGATGAACATACAGCACGACAGCGCCACGAATCCGAACAACGCGACGTTGGTAACGTCCAGCGTGCAGAACGCGCTTCCCAGTCCCAGCGACAACGCCGTCATGACGCACGCGCCTTTACCGATAAACCTGCACACGAACGGCAGCGCCGCTCCCGCAACCAGAAACAAAATCGCATTGCCCGGCACTCCTATTCCCGTAATGCCCATTGCCGCCGCAACCATAACGATATACATGCAGGCTTTTTCGGTGTCCAGCAGGCTGTGTTTCATATCGTAGTACAACAGCGGCTTGGCTATTCCGTAGCTTACGTAGGTGAAAATCAGGTACAGGCAGGCGGAAATTATCACGTACACCGCCGGATAACCCTTGGCTATTTCCACCGCAACCGCAGGGCATACGGCAAGCGCGGTCAGGCACACCATTACGATAACGCCGTACGAATTGAGCTTCTTGCGCAAAAAGAAGTCGGTTACGGCTATTATCACTGCTCCCGCGAGAGAAGAAACCGACACCGCCCAGTCCGGTCCCGCAAGCAACTGCCCGGCAGCCAGCGGCACGAGCAGAACGAACGGATTGGCGCCCGCAAAGGTCATTGCGCAGAACGTTGCCGCGGCAAACGGATGCAGTCCGTTAATTTCCGCCGGGGACAGCGCGACGAGAATCAACGACAGAGCGAAATATTTGAATACGGCTTGTTTAAAATTGGTTTTAATCATAAAAATACACCCGAATTATTTAGTTCGAGTGTATTTTATCACTTTGAAAAAGATTAAATTTGCTTGATTTTGTCGATAGTGCGCTTTTGTTGTCAGCCGCGCTTGGTTTCCGAACGCATATAGTC
>CAKQJJ010000286.1 GCA_934247335.1 uncultured Clostridia bacterium
AAGCAAAATAGAGCACTGTGCCAAAACGGTTACCGTGCTCGGTTGCGACGGAAAAGAAATTGGCGAAAACAGACAGGCAAACGGCGTAGACTACGTTTGCCTCGGCGAACTGCACGATTATACCTCCGCCGCCTTCGTCGCGGTCGAAGACAAGCGATTTTATTCGCATAAAGGCGTCGATTGGATACGCGTTGCCGGCGCGATAAAAAACGATTTGCTTTCTTTAAGCTTTCGCGAAGGCGCCAGCACGATTACTCAGCAACTCGTAAAAAATACACATCTGAGCAATAAAAAGACGGTAAAGCGCAAGATAGAAGAAATCAGAATCGCGCGTAAAATCGAAAGAATTTATTCAAAAGACGAAATACTCGAAAAATATCTTAACGTCGTTTACTTCGGAAACGGAATTTACGGTATAGAAGACGCCGCCGAGCGGTATTTCGGGAAGAACGCCGCAAATCTTTCGCTTGCGGAGAGCGCCGTGCTTGCGGGAATAATCAACAATCCGTCGGGATTTAATCCGATTACGAATTCCGAAAAAGCGTTAAAGCGCAGTCGCACCGTCCTTAATCGTATGTACGAGCAAGGCAAAATCGATAAAGCGCAATATGAAAAAGCAACCGACCGCGCTCCGAAATTCCGGATTAGCCAAACGAAAGACAATTCTTTTTTTAAAAGCGTTACGGCGGAAGCGGAAAAAATCCTGTCCGAGCGGAACCTTCACCCGGACGAATATAAAATATTAACGTTCGGCGATGCGGAATTAAACGAAAAGTGTGAAAAAATACGCAAAAAATACCGGGTAGACGGCGCTTTTACCGAAATTATAGTGTGCGAAAATAAGTCGGGCGCTTGCATTGCAAGATCGGGCTACCGCAAAGACGTTTTCAGGTCGCCTGGATCTACGATAAAACCGTTCGTCTGCTACGCTCCGGCGTACGAAAAAAAATTGATTTACCCCGTTTCTCCCATAGTTGACGAAAAAGTCTGTTACGGCGGATATTGCCCGGAAAACGCGGACAAAAAATATCACGGCAAAGTAAGCGTAAATCAATCGCTGATCAATTCGTATAATATTCCCGCCGTCAAATTGCTAAAAAAATGCGGCGTGTCGTATGCCAAAAGCGTTGCGAAAAAGTGCGGAATTACCTTCGACAATGACGACAATTCGCTTGCTCTTGCGCTAGGGGCAATGAAAAAAGGAATTTGTCTCGACGAACTTGCCGAAAGTTATTCCACTCTTGCTCGCGGCGGCGAAACAATTCCTTTTTACGGCGTGTGCGCTATTTTCGATAAAAACGGAAAATGCGTTTATTCGCACCGCTCGGCAAAAAACAAAGCTATAGGTTCGGACACTGCTTTTCTCATTACCGACGCTTTGCGTTCATGCGCCTCGGAAGGCACGGCAAAACGCCTTAAAAATTGCACTTCCGGCGAAATCGCCGCAAAAACGGGCACCGTGGGCACAAGAAAAGGCAACACAGACGCATACTGTATTGCCTATACACCTCTTTATACCGTCGCGGTCAGAACTTCCGCGTGCGGCGATAATTTATTGCCAAACGAAATTTGCGGGGCTACCGTTCCGTCGTCGATTGCGGCTGAAATTATGTCAGAGCTACCTAACGGCAGAAAATTCGATATTCCGGATTCGGTGGTCGAAATCGAAATATCAGGCTCCAAACTCGAATCCGAAGGAAAAATAGTACCTGCTTCGGCATGCGAATAC
>CAKQJJ010000287.1 GCA_934247335.1 uncultured Clostridia bacterium
CTGCAAGACCGACTTCGTACTTGTCGAGATTTTTGGTTACTTCCTGCACAGTAGAATTGAGTTCGTGCAAAATCCATTTATCCGCAAGCGTGAGTTTTACGTCCTCGATATTCTTTATTTTAACGTTTTCGCAGTTCATAAGCACGAAACGCGAAGCGTTCCATATCTTGTTCATGAAGTTGCGGTAGCTCTCCATTTTGTCCACGGAATAGCGTATGTCTCCACCCGCAGCAATGCCGTTTACGAGCGAATAACGCAGGCTGTCGGCGCCGTATTCGTCGATAACTTCCAGAGGATCGACGCCGTTACCCAGCGATTTGGACATCTTTCTGCCCTGACCGTCGCGAACGATACCGTGAATAAGCACGTCGGAGAACGGTTTTTCGCCCATTTGTTTGAGTCCGCTGAAAATCATTCTCGAAACCCAGAAAGTGATAATGTCGTACGCGGTGACGAGCACGGTCGTGGGATAGAAATAGTCGAGATCGGGAGTTTTATCGGGCCAGCCGAGCGTGGAGAACGGCCACAGTGCCGAACTGAACCACGTATCGAGTACGTCCTCGTCCTGACGAACCGGTTTTCCGCACTTGGGGCATACCTTTATTTCTTCGCGGCTTACGGTCATTTCTCCGCAATCGTCGCAGTAGTAAACCGGAATGCGGTGACCCCACCAGAGCTGGCGGCTTATGCACCAGTCGCGGATGTTTTCCATCCAGTGCAGATAGGTCTTTTCAAAGCGCTTGGGCAGGAACTTTATGTCTTTTTTCTTGACCGCCTCTATTGCGGGTGCGGCAAGTCCTTTCATGCGGACGAACCACTGTTTGGAAACCATCGGCTCGATAGTGTGATGGCAACGATAGCAATGCCCAACGTTGTGTTCGTAATCTTCGGTTTTAAGCAACAAGCCCAGCTTGTCCATATCCGCAACGACGGCTGCGCGAGCTTCTGCTTCGTCCATACCCTCGTACTTGCCGGCGTTTTCGTTCATGGTTCCGTCGTCGTTCATAACCTTGATTACGGGCAGGTCGTGACGAATACCCACCTCAAAGTCGTTGGGGTCGTGCGCGGGCGTAATTTTCACGGCGCCGGTTCCGAATCCTTTTTCGACGTATCTGTCCGCGATTATCGGAATAAGACGACCGACGAGCGGCAACACGATATTTTTACCCACAAGCGAAGTATAGCGTTTATCGCTCGGGTTTACGGCAACTGCGGTATCGCCCAGCATGGTTTCGGGACGAGTGGTTGCAACGACAATATATTTATCGCTGTTTTCGATCGGGTATTTAAGGTGCCACAGATGTCCTTTTTCGGTTTCGTACTCCACTTCCGCGTCGGAAATAGCGGTTTTGCAGCACGGACACCAGTTGATTATTCTGTCGCCGCGATAAATCAGTCCTTCTTCGTACATACGGACGAAAACTTCCTTTACCGCTTTGGAGCAACGCTCGTCCATTGTGAAAGCAAGTCTGTCCCAATCGCAAGAATAGCCCATTTCGCGAAGCTGTTCGACTATTCTTCCGCCATACTGAGCTTTCCACTCGTACGCGCGCTTCATAAAGCCGTCGCGACCGATCATTTCCTTGGTGAGACCTTCCTTTCTCATCTTTTCGACGATTTTTACTTCGGTTGCGATGGACGCGTGATCGGTTCCGGGCAGCCAGAGCGCCTCAAAGCCCTTCATTCTTTTATATCTCGTGAGAATATCCTGCACGGTTCCGTCAAGAG
>CAKQJJ010000288.1 GCA_934247335.1 uncultured Clostridia bacterium
CGTTTGTTCTTTCTTATTATTTTTGCAAGTTTGAAGCGTTATTCGGTTTTTAATAGCTTGTCATATATCTGTTTTGCCGCAAGCTGCTGCGCTTCTTTTTTGCTTCTACCGGTGCCTTTTCCGCGATATTTATCGTCTAAAATGGCTTCGGCTTCAAAACACGGGCGATTAAGCTCGCCTTTTCTCAAAGGTTCGGGATAAACGAGCGACAACTTATGAGCCTGCGCGTATTCCTGCAAACGACTTTTGTAATCGGTGGATTGCGCGTCCGGCAAAACGGTTAAATGCTTTTCTACGAAGGTCGTTGCCTTAGCAATACTGCCGCTGTCGAGATAGATGGCGGCAAGTACGGACTCGAAGACGTCGGACTGCGTTTTCACCGACAATCCCTCGTCTTTATCGGTTCCGTTACCGAACCGCACGAATTCGTACAGTCCCATTTTTTTCACCGATTCGCAAAGCGGCGCGCGCGACACGAGTCTTGCACGCTGCAAAGTCATTTCGCCCTCGTTTTCGGCTTTTCTGTACAGTTTTTCGGCAATAATGAAATTAAGCACGCTGTCACCCAAAAACTCCAACTTTTCGTAACTGCAACAATTTTCGTGCTCGTTGACAAACGAACTGTGAGTAAGCGCCGTTATAAGCAACTTTTCGTCATGAAAATGATAGCCGATAATTTCTTCGACTTTTTTTACGTCACAGTCTGTCATATCGATTATTCCGCCGAAGCCTCGGCAGCTGCCTGCTGAGATTTTTTATACGCCATAATGTTTGCAGCGGTTTCTTCGATGTACTTTTTCTCTTTAAGCTTGCATGCGGTGATTATGGACGCGCAAACAGCCTCTGCGGAAGAAGAACCGTGCGCTTTTACCACGATTTTCTTAATACCCAAAAAGCACGCTCCGCCCACCTTCTGATAATCCATCTGATTTTTAAGCTTGGCGAAAGCTCCCTTCATGAAAAAAGCGCCGAACTTTGCTTTTTTGGACTGCATAATTTCGTGTTTAAGCGAACGCATAACGTACAGCGCGGTTCCCTCTATGGTTTTAAGCAGAACGTTGCCGACAAATCCGTCGCAGACGATAACGTCGTAATCGCCGGTAAGCGCGTATCTCGCTTCCATATTGCCGACGAAATTTACGCCGGTGGCTTTAATAAGCGGGAAAGCTGCGTGAGTAAGCTCGTTGCCTTTTTTGTCCTCTTCGCCCACTGACACGAGGGCAACTTTGGGGTTTTCGACGCCCGCAACCGCCTTCATGAGGCTTGAAGCCATAATCGCAAACTGAGCAAGATATTCGGGGCGACAATCCATATTTGCGCCGCTGTCGCATATTGCGAGATATCTGCCGTTTCCGATCGGAACGAGCGGCGAGAGCGCAGGGCGCAAAACGCCAGGAAGTCTGCCTATCTTGAAGATAGCGCCGGTTAAAAGAGCGCCGGTGCTGCCTGCGGAAATAATTCCGTCCACGTCTTCTCTCTCTCGGCAAATATCGCACGCCACAACCATGGACGATTGTTTTTTCGTTTTAATTGCAACGGTGGGCGATTCGTTGTTGGTAATGGTGTCTTTGGCGTCAACCACTTCGAGACGCGATTTATCGTATGCGCAGGAAGCAAGCATGGGTCCCACGACGTCGGCGCTGCCAACCAGCACAAGCTCGAGATCGCTTCTTAAATTAAGGGCGTCCACACATCCGCGAACCACTACTTCTTCGCCTTTATCGGCAC
>CAKQJJ010000289.1 GCA_934247335.1 uncultured Clostridia bacterium
GAATCTTTTTCCGCCGCACACTTCGCACGGAACGTAAACGTCGGGCAAAAAGTTCATGGAAATGCAGATTATGCCGTCGCCGGAACAATGCTCGCATCTTCCGCCCTTGACGTTGAAGGAAAATCTGCCCGCTTTATATCCGCGCGACTGAGCGTCGGGCGTTTTTGCAAACAGTTCGCGGATAAATCCGAATACGCCGGTATACGTGGCGGGATTACTTCTCGGCGAGCGACCTATCGGGCTTTGGTCAATATTTATTACTTTGTCGATATATTCCGCTCCGCCGACGCCCGCGCATTTGCCTTCCACGAGGCGCGTTTTCATTATCGGATTGCTGAGCGCGGGATACAAAATCTGATTGACAAGGCTGGATTTGCCGCTGCCGGACACACCGGTAACCGCCGTGATTACGCCAACGGGGAATTTGACCGTGATATTTTTGAGATTGTTTTCCTTTGCTCCTTTGACGGTAATGAATCTGTCCGTCACGGGGCGGCGCGTTTCGGGCGTTTTTATCATAAGTTCGCCGCGGAGATATTTTCCTGTAAGCGAATTCGGGTTGTCCATGACTTCCCGCACGGTACCGGCAGCTACTATCTGCCCTCCGTGTACGCCCGCTCCCGGTCCGACGTCCACGAGGTAATCGGAATGCAACATGGTGTCCACGTCGTGCTCCACCACTATCAGCGTATTGCCGAGGTCGCGAAGGCGTTCGAGCGTTGCGATGAGTTTGTCGTTATCGCGCTGATGCAGTCCTATCGACGGTTCGTCGAGAATATACAGCACTCCGGTAAGCCCCGATCCTATCTGCGTGGCAAGGCGAATTCGCTGCGCCTCTCCGCCCGAAAGACCCGCCGCTCCGCGCGAAAGCGTAAGATACCCCAGTCCGACGTTTATAAGGAACGACAGACGGGCGTCTATTTCTTTAAGCAGGCGCTCGGCGATAATCTTTTTGGTGTCCGAAAGCTCAAGCGAACGCAAAAATCCGCGAATGTTTACTATCGACTTTTCGCAAAGGCGAGCTATGTTTATTCCGCCCACCGTAACGGCAAGCGCTTCCTTTTTAAGTCGGTCGCCGCGGCACGTTTTACACGGCGTGGTGGTCATATATTTTTCTATCTCGGATTTGACGTAATCGCTGCTTGCTTCGCGATAGCGACGTTCGAGATTGTTGACTATTCCTTCAAAATTTTTGGTAAAGCTGCCGGCAAACCGACCGCTGCGATATTCCATATCGATTTTTTCGTCGCCGGTGCCGTACAGCAATATCTGCTTTATGTCTTCGGGCAAGTCGCGGTACGGCGTGTCGAGCGAAAATCCGTAATGTTTGGATAATGCGCGGAAATACATGTCGCTCATGTTTCCCACGTCCATGTTCCACCCGGAAACGGTGAGCGCGCCTTCACGCAGAGATTTGCTGCCGTCGCCGTAGATAAGCGCGGGATCGATATGCTGTTTATAGCCCAGTCCCAGACAGTCGGGGCACGCTCCGAACGGCGAATTGAAGGAAAACACGCGAGGTTCGATTTCGGGAACCGAAGCTCCGCAGTGCGGGCAGGCGTACTGTGTGGAAAAAAGTTCTTCCTCGCCGGAAAAGTCGGCTATTACAAGTCCGTTGCCTATTTTCAGCGCAGTTTCCAGGCTGTCGCTGAGGCGAGTGTTTATTCCGTCTTTCAGCACTATTCGGTCGACGACGACGCTTATATTGTGCTTGATC
>CAKQJJ010000290.1 GCA_934247335.1 uncultured Clostridia bacterium
TCCGCGGACAGCGTGTTCCAGATAGCCGCGCACGAGGACGTCGTTCCGGTTGACGAATTGTATAAGTACTGCGAAATCGCGCGCAAAATTCTCACCGGGAAAAACGCCGTCGGCAGGGTAATCGCGCGTCCGTTTGCCGGAGAATATCCGTTTTATCGCACGCCGCGCCGCCACGATTTTTCGCTTACGCCGCCCGAAAACACGATGCTCGATTTGTTGAAAAACGACGGGCTCGACGTTATTTCGGTGGGTAAAATCTACGATATTTTTGCCGGCAAAGGCGTTACCGAAAGCCGCAGGACGGTGGATAACGACGACGGAATGAACGTGACGATCGAGCTGCAAAAACGCGGTTTTCGCGGTTTGTGCTTTGTAAATCTCGTCGATTTCGATATGAAATACGGTCATCGCAACGACGTGGACGGCTACGCTTCCGCCATGACCGCGTTCGATAAACGCCTCGGCGAGTTTATTGCCGATATGAAAAACGACGACGTTTTGATTATTTCCGCCGATCACGGCTGCGATCCGGGAACGCTGTCAACCGATCATTCTCGCGAATGCGTTCCCATGATTATATACGGAAACAATATAAAATCGGGCGTAAATCTGGGTTCGAGAGCGACGTATGCCGATATTTCCGCTACTATTTTGGACGCGTTCGGCGTGGATAAAGCAAACACCGCCGGCAAAAGTTTTTTATGTGAGGTGAAAAAATGAATTATTCCGAGCTGGTTCGTGCCGCGGTTTCGGCAAGAGAAAACGCCTATGCGCCATATTCCGGATTTAAAGTGGGCGCCGCATTGCTCGGAAAATCAGGCAAAGTTTACTGCGGCTGTAACGTCGAAAACGCGTCGTTTTCCGCCACGAATTGCGCCGAGCGAACGGCTTTTTTTACGGCTGTTGCCGCGGGAGAGCGCGATTTCGAGGCTATTGCGATAGTCGGTGGAAAGGACGGCGAAAAAATCGGCGTATGCGCGCCTTGCGGAGTGTGTCGGCAGGTTATGGCGGAGTTTTGTAAAGGCGATTTCCGCATAATTCTCGGCTCGCCAGAAAAATTTGCGGTTTACACGCTCGCGGAAATATTGCCGCTTGCCTTTTCATCCGAAAATTTGTCCGAAAATTAAGCCGACTTTTGCTGCTTTTGTTGACAAAGGTTTTAATCGGTGATATAATAAAAATCAATCGATTGCGGAAATGGCTCAATGGTAGAGCATCGGCTTCCCAAGCCGAACGTTGCGGGTTCGAGTCCCGTTTTCCGCTCCATAAACGCCCTCGCTCGCCGAGGGTTTTTGTTTTATAAAAAAGAATTAAAAGGTCACCGTGGCGTTTTGTCATATGAACGCGGTTTCCGGGTGGAAAAATAAAGTTGTGTGAATCGACACTATTTCAGCGGGGGAGGCTCTCTCGCCGCACTGTAAGACGGAAGACCACAGGTCTCCCTTACGGGTGATGCGAGGTTTGTAGTTCCTCGGTAGGGGCGAACTGCGTTCGCCCGCAAACCTCCGCGAATAAGCCCTCTCCGTTACGATAAATTGTGCCACCTCTCCCAGAATGAGAGGCTTTAAAAAGGTAGGGGCAGTCGGGGCGTCTTTACCTACATAAAAATGAGTTGGACACATTTCCACTTCCTGTCGCATTTCGTCGTAATGCGTATGATTGTGT
>CAKQJJ010000291.1 GCA_934247335.1 uncultured Clostridia bacterium
TCTCAATCCTGACGGGAAAAAGGATAAGGAGCCGGTCGGGTTATCCCGCAAGGAAAAACACGCGGCTATAAGGGCGGCATTGTTGGTTTACGGGCGCATTTTTCTTATCGTTTTGGGGTCGTTCGCCGTCATTGCGGTTCTTTTATGGCTTTGGATTAAATAATCTGCCAAAACGAAAGTCAAATATACGCAAACTGCGGTTTTTATTCCGTTTTTGCGAAAAACTATACAAAAAGACGGCGTGAAATGAAAAGTTTATGAAAATTCCGGCTTTATCTTTTCCGTCGGTTGACCGTATGTCCGTTTATCTTTATAATAACGCCATACGGAAAAGGAGTTTACTATTATGCGTAAGAAAATTATAGCCATTTTATTATGCGCGACAATGCTTTCTGGTATTGCGGCGTGCGCAACCGGCAAGAAAGACAGCGAAACTATAAGTACCGCGTCTACTCAGCTTATGGTTCTGCGCACCGACTACAAATTCTCTCAGGAAGAAGTAGCTTCGCGCATCAAAGCGGAATATCTCAAGGAGAACAACGGCTATCTGGACAGCGACGTGATCGTTGCCATCATCACTCTGCCCGGAAAAAGCCTTGCCGATACCTGGCTGGAAGGCAGCAAGTATTCCACGTTAGCCGAATACGCTCAGTCGCCCGAAGGCGTTTATCAGGCGTCCGTAATCAAGAAAAATCAGGACGGTCTTATTGCCGAACTGACCGAAAAGGGGCTTATTACCGACGTTAAGTATCGCTACGACACGCTTACCAACGCCATCGCGGTTACCACCACGTACGGCGGCTTCAAAAAGATAGGCGACAGCGGCAGAGTAGCGGCTACGTATCTCAGCGACACGTACAATCGTCCCAAGTCCGAAAAAGCCGGCGGCGCGTCGGGCGTAGTCAACCTCGTCGACGTGTACGACACCGGTATTTTCAACTCCGGCAGCGTAAGCTACACCGGCAAAGGCACCTCGGTTGCCGTTCTCGACTCCGGCTTCGACCTCTCGCACCCGGTATTTTCCACCATGCCCGACGTGGAGGACGATAAGCTTACCGTCACCCGCGACAGCGTTTCCGCCGTTCTGGCTTCTTCCAACGCGGCTAAAACCACCGAAGGTCTGGAAATCAAGGACGTTTACGTAAACACCAAAATTCCTTACGCATACGACTATGCGGATAAAGACTACGACGTATTCCCGTACGATTCCGAACACGGCACTCACGTTGCCGGAATTATCGGCGGCAAAACGCCCGACAGCGCAAAAACCGAAACCGAACAGGGCATTGTCGGCGTTGCCGTTGACACTCAGATTGTCTGCATGAAGGTTTTCCCCGACCTTTCCGAAGGCGGTAAAACCGAAGATATAATTGCAGCCGTAGAAGACGCCGTTCTTCTCAACGTAGACGCAATCAACATGTCGCTGGGTTCTTCCTGCGGATTTGCCCGCGAAGAAGACGGCAGCTTCATCAACGAAGTATACGACAAAGTCAACGCTTCCGGCGTAAGCCTTATCGTTGCGGCAAGCAACAGCTACAGCTCGGCTCAGGGCGGCGAACAGGGTAACACCGCGTTCACCACCAACCCCGACTACGGCACCGTAGGCTCGCCCACCACGTACGC
>CAKQJJ010000292.1 GCA_934247335.1 uncultured Clostridia bacterium
GCAAGCGCGGTTCGGGAAAGACGTACGGTGCGTATGCCGAATTTCAGTGTTTTTTTGTCCGTAACAGTCCCGTTTTTCGTAAGTTTTATTTCTACGTCGTAAAGATTGGGTTTGCCGTAGCCGCGAGGAAACCATAAAAGAGGTTTGTTTATGTAAAAACTTGCGGTTTCGTTTGTGTGCCACGGAACAAATTCGTAGAAAAATTCGCTTTCGCCGTATTTTCCCGAAACTGTGATTTTATAATCGGAGGTCGCGCTTGTCGCCGAGAAATCGTAGAAAAGATTTATTCTTGCACTGTCGTCGTTTATGTTTGCCGTGTACAGATAAAACTCGGTAAACTTTTCGTCTTTTTTATCCGAAAGGAATATGTCGCCGAGTATTCCGCCGCATGCAAGCCTAGGAAAAATATCCCAGCCGTAATAAGCGGGAGAACGGCGCAGTCCGAGCGCAGGGTACGAATATTTCTGTGCAAAACACATGGCGGGAGAATAGTATGCTCTTGCCGCGATTTCGTTTGGGTAAACGTGCACTATAATCTCGTTGCTGCTCTTTTTCAGTCCGTTTATTTCGCATTCGTGCGGAATAAACATGTTGTCCGTGTGGCAGACGATTTTACCGTTTACGATGACATCCGCAACCGTGTCTATACAGTCAAAATGCAAAACGCCGGTTTCTCTTTCGCTGTCGAACGTCGAAAAATACCATTGGTGACAACATTCGTACTTGCGGAAAAGATAAATATTGTCCGAAAAATACGGATCGGGGGCAAGCCCGCTCTTAAACAGATTAAGTTCGAAACAGCCCGGGAGCGTGGCTGTAAAAGTATCGCAAAGATTGTTTATTTCCGCAATCGCAAGCGGAAAAAAGTTTGTTTTTCGCAATTCTTCATCCGAAATATATGCATATTTCCAGGGTTGTCCGCTTATAAGGGATATTTTCATCTGTTACCTCGCATAATGTGTTATTTGTTAATTATATCGTTTTGTCTTTTATCGGGCAATGGGGAAAACAAAGCGTTTTCGTAGGGATTTCGTATTAAGTAAAAATAAACGTTGCCGACATCTTACGCTTTTGAAAACTGCTTTTGATGGTGATTGCGGGCTTTTCGCACGCGGTTCAGGTGTCGCACGAAATTTCCGCCGGAAATAAATTCGGCAAGCGCGTACTGGTCCAGAACGGGCACCGAGCAGCTCGTGTGCCCCAGCTTTTTATCGTATTCGGCAAGCAGACAGTCGGGAAGGATCATGTAGCCCAGTCGCATGGAGGGCGACAGCGTTGCCGAGAAAGTGTTTATATAAATAACTCTCCGGTCGTCCAGCGAGTACAGCGTGTCTATCGGTTGCCCGGGCGGAGCGAATTCGCCGGCGTAATCGTCTTCTATCAGGAATATGTTTTTTTTGCGGGCGAGCGAAACGTACTCGTATCTTTTTGCCGCGGACGTCGTTACGAGAGAGGGGTAACTGCGGTACGGCGTGACGTGCAATACGTCGAAAAGCTTGTTTTTAAGCTCGGACGATTTAATGCCGTCTTTGCCCAGCGCAAGCGGAATAACGCGCGCTCCTTCACATTCATAAACCGTGCGTATAGTGCCGT
>CAKQJJ010000293.1 GCA_934247335.1 uncultured Clostridia bacterium
GGTGGAAAGCGGTCCCAGAATAGCGCTCGAAACTATCATCGGCAGCATAATAATCGGCTTTTTCATAATGTTGGGAATTTGCAGCATACTGGTGCCTATTCCCTGCGCGATAAAGCCTCCGAACCCGTTTTCGCGATAAGAAGCGACGGCAAAACCCACCATATGGCACGCGCAACCGACGGTAGCCGCGCCGCCGGCAAGCAGCATGGCGTTATATTCGGGCGAACCTTCGGTGTAAGCGTTAAGCACGGGCGTTGCAACCGCAATCCAGATAGCGGCGGAAGAAGTGGGCATCGTAAGCACTATTCCCATTATCACCGCAATGACTATTCCCATGACGAACGGCGTTGCGTTCGTAGCAATCGAAATAAGCGAACCCAGCTGATTTACGAGCCATATAAACGGGAACGCAACGAACACGCCGCCGAACGCGAGTATCATCACGCCGAACGGCACCAAAATTATGTCCAGCTTGGTTTTTCCGGCGTATAATCCCACTATTTCCACGCACAGCATGGTAACGACGTACGCGCCGATGGGATTACCGGGCGCACCGAGCTTCAACGCGAATTCGCCGGCTCCGGGCAAAAGTTTGTCGGCAAACGCGCCAATCATTCCGGCAACCGCTGCGGAGAACACTAAAAGCTTGTTCTTTCCCAGCGCGTGAGCTATTCCCACACCTATTCCCGCGCCCATAAGCGTTTTGGCTATGGCGGCAATGGTTTTCAATACGTTCCCTACGTAATTATCGCCTATCCAGCCGCCGATCTGATCGAGACTGGTGCCGGCAATCAGCGTTACGAACAAGCCCTGAGCCATGCCCGAAAACGCCGTTATAAAATACCTTTTGGGAAGTGTTTTGAAATAATTTACAAACTTTTCTTTCATTTTCGCATCTCCGCAAAAAAAATAGAGGGGGCGACAGTCTCTCCCCTCGTGTATATAATACCACATTTATGATATTAAATCAACTTTTTAAGTATTTTTTATAAAAACTGACGTGATTTTCATGGAAAAATCGGCAAAATCGCGCTTGTTTTTGTTCTCTTTATACGGATTTTTCTCGTCGAACAGAATTTTTCCGCCCTCGCCGAGCACGATAGCCCTATCGGCAATATAAGCCGCTTCGTCGGGGTTGTGCGTTACGATAACCGCCGTCCGCTTGTCCTCGTTCCACATGGACAAAAAGTTGTCCATTATCATGTATTTCGTGCCGAGGTCCAGCGAAGAAAACGGCTCGTCCATAAAAATCGCGTCGCTTTCAAACAAAAACGCTCGAAGAAGCGACACCCGCCTTTGCATTCCGCCCGAAAGTTCGTCCGGATACGCCTTTCCATAGCCGGTTAAGCCGGCTTTTTCAAGCACCGCCGAATAATCGCCTTTACCCAGAACGAATTCGAGATTTCCGTTAACCGTTTTGAAAGGAATAAGCCTGTCTTCCTGAAACACGAACGAAACTTTTTCGGGCGCGTTTTTTATTCTGCCCGAAAACTCGGTCTGCTTTGCCATAATCGACAAAAGAGTGGTCTTTCCCACGCCGCTTTCGCCCAGAATCGCGGTTATTTCGTTCTGCCCGATATCCAGATTAAAG
>CAKQJJ010000294.1 GCA_934247335.1 uncultured Clostridia bacterium
TCCAAAACCGAACGTCTTGCCGTTCGCGAGGCGGTTAAAGCAGCCGAAGCCAAGGGATTTAAAAACGTAGAAACCGTAAATACGGTGAAACCCGGCGACAAACTGTACGAAGTAAACAAGAACAAAAACGTCGTTTTATACGTTATCGGCGAAAAGCCGCTCACCGAAGGACTCAGAGTGCTGGGCGCTCACATCGACTCGCCCCGTCTCGACCTTAAACAGAATCCTTTGTACGAGTCCAACGGCTTTGCTCTTTTGGACACGCACTACTACGGCGGCGTTAAAAAATATCAGTACGTCACCATTCCGCTTGCTCTGCACGGCGTTATCTGCAAAAAGGACGGCACTACCGCTTACGTCAATATCGGCGAAGACGAAGGCGATCCTATCGTGGGTATCAGCGACCTTCTCATCCACCTTTCGCAGGAACAGCTGCAAAAAACCGGCGACAAGATCATCGGCGGCGAACAGCTTGACGTAACCGTCGGCTCCATTCCGCTCGAAGGCGAAGAAAAAGACGCGGTTAAGGCAAACGTTTTAAAGCTGCTTAACGACAAATACGGCGTTGAAGAAGAAGATTTTCTGTCCGCCGAAATCGAAGTGGTTCCCGCAGGAAAAACGCGCGACTACGGCTTGGACAGAAGCATGATCGCAGGCTACGGTCACGACGACAGAGTGTGCGCATACACTTCGCTGCGCGCTATTCTCGACGCAAAGCCCGGCAAGTACACCTACTGCTGCATTCTCGTAGATAAAGAAGAAATCGGCAGCGTTGGCGCAACCGGCGCACACAGCCTGTTCTTTGAAAATTCGGTTGCCGATCTTCTTGCAAAGCAGGGCTACGACAGCTATCTTGCGCTTAAAAAGGCGTTTACCAACACCAAAATGTTGTCCAGCGACGTCAGCGCGGGCTTCGACCCCCTCTTCCCCGAGGTCAACGACGCCAAAAACGCCGCGTACCTCAACAACGGTATCGTGTTCAACAAATACACCGGCGCTCGCGGCAAGTCCGGCTCCAACGACGCTATGCCCGAATTCATGGCTGAAATCAGAAACGCTCTCGACAAAGAGGACATTCATTTCCAGACCGCGGAACTGGGCAAAGTCGATCAGGGCGGCGGCGGAACAATCGCCTACATCCTCGGCAACTACAACATGAACGTCATCGACGCAGGAATCGCCGTTCTCAATATGCACGCACCCATGGAAATTGTCGCAAAAGCCGACGTTTACGAAACCTATCTCGCTTACATGGCTTTCCTTGCCATCGAATAGTTTTCGCTTTACGATACAAACGAAAGATAAAATCAATTAAGTTAAAAGCCCCGTCCTCTCTTATCCGAGAAGGCGGGACTTTTTTTATAGAATAATGCAATTTGAACGAACACAATTATTTAATATAATTTCTCTTTGCCTCTGTAAGACATTCGTTATGAACACCTATTCAAGATTATTCCATTGCGCTTCGTTTCCTATATAATTGACTCTATTAAGGCTAATGCTATTATTTCTCGGAATGATTTTCGTCAGCATTTTGCGGCGAGCCGATTTTTTCTTTAGTTACGATAACATCAACATCCTCTTTTTG
>CAKQJJ010000295.1 GCA_934247335.1 uncultured Clostridia bacterium
GACACAGTCGCAAGTGTCCCGGCGACTTTTTTGCTTCTTTTTTCTTCGCCTGAAAAAAGAAGATATTCATTTAAAGCAGCCTTTGCTTTGCAAGGGAGGTGGCTTCGAGCGATAGCGAGAAGACGGTGGGATCGTTCGGCGGGCGAACGCAGTTTATTCATACCATTCGCCCGCCTTATACTGTAGGGACAGGCGTCCCCGACTGTCCGAATAGAATGGCGGCGGGAGCAAGCCCCCGCCCTACGGAAGAGGTAATTTGTGTGACACAAACGAATTTATCCGATTTAGAATACAACGCTTGCTATTGCTTAAAAGCACAATCGGACAGCCGAGGACGTCTGTCCCTACAGTTTTGAATGCTTCCGTTATGACACACGCACAAATAACCTCTTCCGTAGGGGAGGGGTTTCCCCTCCCGCTGCTGTCCGCACCTTAAAGCCTCTCACTCCGGGAGAGGTGGCGCGGCTTGCCGCGACGGAGAGGGCTTATTTGCGAATGTTTGCGGGTGAACGCAGTTCGCCCCTACCGCGCAACAACGCCTCGTATCACCCCCCCCGTAGGGGAGATCTGTGGTCTCCCGCCGACATTAAAAAAACAACGGCGGAATAAATCCACCGTCATGAAAAAACAAACTATATTTCTAAAATCACACTTGCTCTGCACTAAACCCAAACATGCTAAAACTTCATTCGCGATTTATAATCGGGCATAAATTTGCCGATAAACGCGTAAAACTTTTTGTCGTGAGCGGCGCGGTACAAATGCGCTATTTCATGCAAAACCACGTAATCGATATTTTCGAGCGGCTGAAAAACGAGGAACAAACTGAATTTCAGCTCTTTGGTTTTCGTGTTGCAAACGCCCCATTTACTGCGCATTTTCCGCACGCCGAACGACGAGCATTCAAGGGCGGTCAGCGCCTGATAATATTCTATTTTTTGCGCTAAATAATCGTATAAAATGCCCGACAAATATTTTTCGGCAGTAGCAACAAAGCTCTTTTCGCTTGCCTTTACGATAATGCAATCGTCGCGTTCTTCTACGCTTTTTCTTGCGGACGGAATAAAAATCAGCCGCTTATTTTTGCCTAAAACGGGCAAAATCGCACCGTTTTCTACGACGAAAGACGGTTTTTTTTCGGCTTTTTCGACGTTTGCTTTTATCCATTCGTATTTATCTAACGCAAATTGCTTTGCGCGCTCAACCGGATATCCGTACGGCACCGAAAGCGTAACCGTGCCGTCGCGACTTACCCTTATGCGAACGTTGCGCATGTTTTTCTTGATTTTTATTTCGACCGGAATATCGTAAACGTTGAAAATCATAATTTTTCGAGATATTCTACTGCGTCCGCAATAAAACCGTTGCCCGCGTGGCGGAAGGTTTTGCGGCATATTTTTTTAACGTCCGGAACGGCGTTTTCGGGACATAACGCGATATCGGCTTTTTCCAGCATTGCAACGTCGTTTTCGTAATCGCCGAGCGCCACTATCGTTTTCCCGGGATTTTCCTTTCGGAAATAATCTATTATTTCGCTTTTGCCCGCGCCTTTGTCAAACGCCTCGACGAGGAAGGGGCAGGAGAGAAC
>CAKQJJ010000296.1 GCA_934247335.1 uncultured Clostridia bacterium
GCACTGCGGCAAGTCCTTCGAGAATACCGTCGTTAATAAGACCCTTTGCCCAGTCTGCCATACCGGAATCTTCGATAGCGCCGCGAATACCGCCCCAGCCGCCTATGCCGCCGTCCAGAATTTCGCCTACTATCATGTCGTTCCAGATGTTGTTAATAGCAACGCCCGGGGAGAATATCGCTCCGTCGTAGAAGCATGCAACCCATCTTCCGCCGTAGTTCAAGCCTTCGGGAACGGGATTGCCGTCGTCGTCAAGTACGAGTTCGCCGGTTTCTTCATCCGTCTGGTAAGCTACGTTTCCGTCGTCGTCTTTGATCAGGAACGCTTCGTTACTGTCGAGCGAAGGCATCCAAGCCTGATCTTCGGTGAATCCGTTGATATAGAACAGGTTTTCGCTGAACGTGAGGTGGAACACGAGGAACAAAATTACGAGGAAAATCGGAATACCCCAGATTTTGTGAGTGAGAACCTTATCCACTTTATCGGACTTGGTCATCTTGAATTTGTCCTTGCTCTTGTGTTCGAGCGCGGGAGCAAAGTTTTTAGCTATGTATTTATATCTCTGATCGGCTACGAGCGCTTCGAAGTCGGATCCGAACACGTCGTCGTTGTAGGTCTTTTTGAAAGCCTCTACCATTCCGACCGTTTCTTTGTGCATCTGAACTTCGATTTCGTCGCCCTCTACCAGCTTGACTGCGTGGAACAGAGGATTTTCTACCGACTGTCCTTCGAGAGCGATTTTTACGTCGCCGACGAGGTGCGACAGGCTGCTGTCTTTGAGAACGGTTACGCCCTTACGAACCTTTTTGCTTTCGTTGAAAGCTTTGTCCATAAGTTCTTTAAGACCGGTTTCTTTAAGAGCGGAAATCTTGACGACCGGAATACCCAACGCTTTTTCAAGCTTTGCGGCGTCAATCTTGTCGCCTGCTTTTTCCACTGCGTCCATCATGTTGAGCGCGATGACCATAGGAACGTCGATTTCCATAATCTGAGTGGTAAGATACAGGTTACGTTCGAGGTTGGTTGCGTCGATAATGTTGATTACGCAGTCGGGCTTTTCGTCCAGAATGTAATTTCTTGCGATGACTTCTTCGGGAGTGTACGGAGAAAGCGAATAGATACCGGGAAGGTCGACTATCGCAACCGGCTCGGCGCATTTTTTGTAAACGCCGTCACGCTTGTCTACGGTGACGCCCGGCCAGTTGCCGACGTGCGCGGTAGAACCGGTCAAGCTGTTAAAAAGAGTGGTTTTGCCGCAGTTAGGGTTGCCGGCAAGTGCAAATCTCTTCATATTACTTGTTTACCTCCATTTCCACGTTAACCGCTTCGGTTTTACGAAGAGTGAGTTCGTAGCCGCGAACGGTAACCTCGATGGGATCGCCGAGAGGCGCGCGCTTTCTTAAAAGAATTTCGGCGCCGGGAGTGATACCCATGTCGAACAGACGTCTTTTGATTTTACCTTCGCCGCCGACAGAAGCGACAACGCCGCTTTCGCCGATCCGGAAAGTATCCAAAGTCTATTTCATTTATATATCTCCTTTTTTGTTTTTACTATCTTGTTCAG
>CAKQJJ010000297.1 GCA_934247335.1 uncultured Clostridia bacterium
ATTTATAAATAACGCTTGCTTTTTCTTGAACTCAAAATCGGACAGCCGAGTACGTCTGTCACTACAATAAATAAGCGGGAGACCGCAGGTCTGTCCCTACAATTAAAAAATACATTTTGTTTCCCGAATAACAATCTAATATCGTAGGGGAGCGACGCGCTCCGCAAATAGTCCGGTGGGCTGTCAATAGCCAAAGCGGTGCTCACCATATAATTGCGACCGGTAACTCTCCAGCCGAGAGATTAGAGGAATAACCGTTTAAAGCCTCGCCCCTCGGGAGAGGTGGCGGCGTTAGGCGACGGAGAGGGCTATTAATCCTCATTAAAAAACGTGCTTTTTTGCCTTATATTGTAAGTCGGAGTTTGCTTCCCGCTGTCATCCTATTCAAATAAATCGTGGCTGGCTGCCTACACAATTCGGATAACCATATATTCCGCTTTCCGCAAACAACTTTTCCCGAAAATGCAAATAAATATATCGTACTCAAAAATATTGCCAACATTTACGATCACATTCACATTAATTTTTTGTTTTTACGTGATTAATATTGACTTTTTTAATTTTATGCGGTATAATTATTATGATAAGTTGCTTGTTGTGCTATAATTTGGCATAATTACATATGAACAGGCGTGTATTTCGCTTGAAATAATATAATAAACCGTATTTTTTGCAAAAACAAAAGGACCCGAAACCGAGTCCTTTGCGCACACATCGTATGCACCGCGTATAGCGGCAGGTTGAAAAAATTTTATTTGAACTAATGGTGTAATTTTAAATGGTAGTCAACCATTTCAATAATATATTACCATAAAGATGAGGAGAAGTCAAGCAAATGAGAGAAAATTATTACGTCGGATTGGATATCGGCACCGATTCGGTGGGTTGGGCGGTCACCGACCCCGAATACAAGTTGCTTCGCGTCAAGGGCAAAGACATGTGGGGAGCGTATCTTTTCGATCCGGCAAAAACGGCTGCCGATCGTCGCGGTTATCGCACGGCGAGAAGGCGCACCGCCCGCGTTCGTCAGCGAATAAAGCTTTTGCAGGAACTTTTCGCAGCCGAAGTCTATGCCGTCGATCCGGCGTTTTTCATTCGCATGGATCAGAGTAAGTTTGTCGAAAGCGATAAGACTATTGTCGGGAAAGACGCGATTTTCCATGACGAGTCGTTCGGCGACAAAGAATTTTATAAAAAGTTTCCCACGATTTATCATTTGCGCGCGGCATTTCTCGATCCGCAGCAAGCGTGCGATATCACTGACGTGCGACTTTTGTACCTCGCCGTTCATCACATAATTAAAAATCGCGGGCATTTTCTGTTTGAAGGGCAAAATATATCCGCGGGCGACACGGGACTGCTGCAAGAAAATTTCTCCGCGATTAACGCTTATCTTTCCGACAATGATAAACGCACGTTACCGCTCGATAGATATGCCGCGATCGCCGATATTCTCAAAGATCGCAAAGCAGGAAAGAACGCCCGCGAAGCGCAGTTGAAAGCGGTTTGCGACGTAGATAAAGCCGACAAAACCACTCTTGCGGCAATCCGCTGC
>CAKQJJ010000298.1 GCA_934247335.1 uncultured Clostridia bacterium
CATATGGAGAAATACCATAAACAAGACGTCGCTCCTATCGAAAAGGAAAACGAACGGGACGAGAATTACGAAGCGTCAAATCCGCAAATAAACAGCGAACGAACGAAAAATAATTATCGCTTTACGCCATATTTTGAGAAAACTTACACGGAGTTCATAAACGGCAGAATAAAAGAGTTAGGCTTATCCCCGCGTAAAGACGCGGTCGTTATGAACTCGTTCGTGTTAGGTTCGGATAAAACTTTTTTCGACGGTTTAGCCAAGGTCGAACAGTATAACTTTTTCTCGGATTGCTACAAATTCTTTGCAGATAAGTACGGCGAAGAAAACATTATTGCGGCGGTTGTTCATAACGACGAAACAACCCCGCATATGCACTTAAACCTGATGCCCGTTACGAAAGACGGTAGGCTTTGCAGTAAACAACTTTTCGATAAACCGCAACTGCAACAATTACAAACGGATTTTTACGAAGCCGTCGGAAAACGTTGGGTCTTACAGCGTGGCAAAGAAGGCAGTCAGAAAAAACATCTTTCTACCGCAGAATTTAAGGCAAAAAAAATAATAGAACAAGCCGAAGCGATAAGGGAAGAAAATCAGGTTTACGCCGACGCTTTAACCGAGGCAAAAAGCGGGAATATTTCGAGAAAACGCGGTAAGTTACAAGAGCAAGTAATTGCTTTAACGGCAGACAATGCCGACCTTTCAAAGCGGCTTACACAATCTATGGACGAAGCATTATTATATGCAAAAAAATCGGAAGCGTTGCAAAAGGAAAAGGATAACAATTCCCACTATACAAACGTCGGCAAAGAACTTGCAAGGACTAACCAGAAAGAATACGAGCGTATTATCCGCGGCAAGCCGAAAACAATCGGAAACTTCTTAGATTCCGTTCTATCTCTGTTTACACCGGAAGCAACGAAACAAATTCCGCGTCTTCAACAGATAGAAGCGGAACTCGAAGAAGAACGCAAAAAGCAAGAAAATCAAAGCAAAAACAACAATTTTAACGGCAAGTAAGAAATAAAACTTGCCAAGCGAAACGTAAGAGTCGGCATTTTATAAGAGCGAAATTAAACGCAAGAAAGTAATGAAAAGAAAAAAAGTAAGCCCGACCGGTTTCGCAAAGTCGCATTCATGCGAGGCTGAGAAAAATTTTAGAAAAAGGAGCCATAAAAAATGAAAAATACAAAATTCAACGAATAACGATACGGAGGAAAATTTACGAACAAAGCAGCAACACAATTAAACGATGAGAGAAACGGCGCGCCCACCACTACTCATACCGAAATTATCGGCGGTAAAAAATACGTTGTCGTAAGCCATTACATAGGCAAAAAGGATTTCAGAGAGGTGTTCGGAGACCTCGCTTTTCGGCAAGTACTTACGGAAATGAAAAATTCCACCCGCTGACGCATATACGGCAGCTTGAAATTTTCGGCGTAATATGGTATAATCATGCTACGTTGGAATTTCAGGCTGCTTTGATTCAAAGGAGTAAAAGAATGCAATCAAAGCAAAACAACAAAGACTATATTGTCGGAATGTA
>CAKQJJ010000299.1 GCA_934247335.1 uncultured Clostridia bacterium
TCTTGGGGAGGTGATAACCATTCGGGGAGAGAGAAACACAGACAGAAAAACACGCAAATTTATAAGCATAACGGATATGGGGATGTGGGATTATATCGACAAAATCATGACGCACCCGGACTATGATAAAAGTTTCAACAAGGTCATCAATTCTGCACTATTGTTCGGACTGCCGGAACTGTATAAACGGCTGTTCGATACGGTGGAAATCGACGGCGAAGAAAAGGCGGTGAGCGTTCCGAACGCGTATAACGAAAACGCATTTTACTTTCAACTTATAAGGCTGATGAAAGAAATGCTTGCCAACGAGGTGATTACGAAATCGGTCGTGTGTTCGCTTTTCAACGAGCGCGCGGAAGCCTTGGACGGCAACGTGCCGGACTCGTATTCGCTGAAAAAAGGTTTTTATCAGGACACGCCCGAATATCTCGTAAACGAAGAAATCCGAATGCTGAAAGACGTGGGGAGGTAAAGGAAAACGGACAATCAACCGATTGTATTAAACATTAAATATACGCCTTATAGCTTGGGTAAAAAAGCGAGCGGACTCGAAAGAGAAGCGCATAGAGCGGAGCGCGGCTTTTACGATATGACGGGCGGCGAGAACGTATACAAATACATTACGACGGAAGGCAAGGTTACGGGCAAAAAAGCGGGGAGGATTACCGCGCTCGAATACCTGCAAAAGTCCACGGGCGTGTTTAACGGCGAGGGACTTTTGTCACAGGAAAAAGTTGCGGAAATGCAAGTGCGATTGAAAGAGAACAAGGGCAATATCTGGCACGGGTTCGTGTCGCTGAATAAAGAGCAGTCGTATAAAATCGACACGCCGGAAAAGTGTATCGGAATGATAAAGGCGACGTTCGGACAATTTTTCAAAGACGCGAAGCTCGATAAAAACAATATAGACCTGATGTGCGCGCTGCACTTGGATCGCCCCGAACACCTGCACTTTCATTTCGTGTTCTGGGAGAAAGGACCGAAATACAGAGGGAAAGACGGAACGCTTGGTTACAGGCGGCGCGGCAAGATCGAAAAGACGGCGATAGACAATCTGTTCGTAAGGCTTGGGCTTTACATAGACGGCGGCAGAGATAAACTGTATCGATCGCGGGTGGAGGCAATCAGAGCGCTGAGGGGTATGACGGCAATCAGAAAAGCAATGACGAGCAAGGACGAAATCAAAGAGGCGGTAACGGCTCTTGCCAAAGCCTTGCCCGAAAAAGGCAGGCTTACTTACGGAAGCAAGGATATGACGGCATACAAAGGGCGGGTGGACGACATCGTTGCGATGATGCTCGGCTACGACGGGAAAGCGCGCAAGGCTCACCTTCGATTTATGAAAGAACTCAAACGCAAGGAAGCGGTTATCAAACGCATTTGCGGCAGAGAGTATGCCGTTACGGATAAAAACGTAGCGGCGGAGGAAATCGAGAAGAACTTTCCGAAGTATCACAACAAAATCGACGAAAGCAAACTCACGATTATTCGGGACATCGAAGCCGATTACAAAAGGCGGCAGGGCAATCTTGTGCTGGGGC
>CAKQJJ010000300.1 GCA_934247335.1 uncultured Clostridia bacterium
GTGGGGCATTGAGGTGTACAACACCGGCTGCGTGCGCGAGGGCTATCCCGACACCGTTCAGCCGTTTGAAGACCTTTTGCGCGAAGGCAACCGCATTTTCCCCGTCGCCACCGACGACGCGCATTCCGAAAAAGACCATTTCGGCGGCTTCGTCATGATTAAGTCCGAAAAACTGGACTACGCAAGCATTATGAACGCGCTCAAAAACGGCGATTTTTACGCTTCAACCGGTCCCGAAATCCGCGAATTGTATATCGAGGACGGCAAACTCGTGGTTGAATGTTCGGCTGCACGCTCGGTTACGATAAGCACCGAACGCAGAGGTAATCTCAAAAATTACGCCGCCGGCGAAGAACACATGACGAGAACCGAATTCGATTTAAGCAAGTTCCTTACCGATCCCGACAACGGCAAGCGCGGAATGCCATCGTATTTCCGGGTGACCGTCACCGGGTTCGACGGCAGCGAAGCGTACACGCGCGCCTTCTTCATGGACGAATTCGACAAACCGGCAAAGTAGTTAAATAACGCGCCTGTAAAATAGAGAAGCACTTTTGGAAAAGAGTGTTTCTCTTTTTTTATCGGAAACGCTGCGAAAATAAAAGAAAAGTAAAGCCGGGTATTGACAACCGTATAAACGTATGATATAATAATATCAGATAAGGAACTTTGCCTTGTTAAAATCTCATACGGAGGAAAAATCATGAAAAACGAGCGGAAAAAAATTAGTGTGGTTGTTGCATTGCTTTGCTGTGTAGTTGCTTTTGGGGTGCTATCGCTAAATGTAGCAAAAGCGGATGCGGGGTATGTTTTACAATATAGCGAATTTGTTGAAAAGCCTGAATGGGCACCAGCCAATAACTGCTATGCTTACGCGATTGATCGGTATAAAACTGATATTGAAAAAATGTCAGAAGTCATCATAGAGCCAGGTTTAACATGCGGAAAGGAAGTTTTTGAAACAGTTGAGGAATTGGCTGAAAGCGTAAAAGGAGATTTGGTAGTTTGGAAATGTGATAACATCGTTGCAGGTACCGATCTGGAAGAAATGCTGCCACTGGGAGCACGAGAAAAGTTGGTTTGTTTTAGAATGGAAACACGTGGCAGTAAAGACTATCATTTTATGAGATATAACAGTGACGGATATTGGTATCATAAACCCGGGAATACGGGTATATTAAGATATAATCCACAAGATCAAAACTTACGAAAAGATCCGAGCAAGGCAGATTATTGGTTGGGCGAATATGCGATGAGTGCATCGGATATGGGGGTGTTAGAAGACGAAGAATTGCCTGTGGGCGAAGATAGAAGTTTAAAGTATGATAGTCAAACATATTTTATAAAATACAGAAGCTATTATTGTGGTGAACATCAGATGAACGGTATTAAGTCGGTTAATGACTTTGAAGAACTGAGAAAACATCCTACGGGCGATTGGGCGTTATGTAACGATGTATCTTTGTATTCTGTTGATAAATGGGAGCCAATTGAAAATTTTAGTGGTGATTTTTAAGGGAATG
>CAKQJJ010000301.1 GCA_934247335.1 uncultured Clostridia bacterium
GCCCGACGGTAAGTATCAGGATTACACCTATTACGTTCCGAACAAGTGTGTTAAGGAGAATACTGAAAAAGGCACGATCAGATTGAGTTTACATAACGACTACACCGTTCGTTTAAGTGACAACAGCGGCGAAGAAAAGAAAACGGCGGAACTTTCGGCAAAGGATTTTTGCGAGGAAGTCAGAGGAAAGGATGCAGTCGCATACGGCACGGAATACAAACGACCGAGCGTTGAGGCAAATACTTCTTTCGACGAAAAAGAAAAAGCGTTACGCGCCGCCGTTCCCGACGAAATGAAAGCGCGACCGAATTGGGTTGTGGTTAAAACGTGGTGGAACGCGGAAAAAGGGAAATACAATAAACGCCCCGTCAACTGCAACAGCGACAAGGGCGAGTATGCCGAAAGTGATAATCCCGAAACGTGGACGACTTTCGATAACGCCTTAAAGTACCTGAAAGAAAAAGGCGGCACAACTGTTGCCTATGCTCTTGACGGAAAGGACAATATTTCCTGTATCGACCTTGACCATTGCTACGACGAAAACGGACAGCCGACCGCGCTCGCAAAAGAGGTTCTTTCAAAATGCGGCAAGACCTACGCCGAAAAGTCGGTAAGCGGAAACGGGTTGCATATTTTCGGCAAAACGAGCGGTATGGATATTCGTACATTCTCGAAAGACGGCGATTTGGAATTCTATCAGAAAGAACATTTCATCGCAATGACGGGCGACGGCTCAGGCTATTCCCGTCTTGAAAGTTTCGATACGTCCGAAATGAAAGAACTTTTGTCCCGTAAATGCGAGAAACGCGAAGAGTGGAAAGGCGTATGCAAAGGCGTGAACGGACTGTCAACAATGACCGACCGTGACGTCGTGGAAAAAGCGTCGAACGCAAAGAACGGGGATAAATTCAAGAGGCTTTATGCGGGCGAAGATTTGCAGAATAATCACTCGAACTCGGATATGTCGCTGATGAATTTACTTGCCTATTGGTGTAACGGGGATAAAGAGCAAATGCTCCGTATCTTTGCAACGAGCGGCTTATTCAGACCGAATAAATCGCCTGATTATTACGAGGGAACGGCAATCAAAGCCTTGCGCTCAATGCCCGTTAAATCGACCTATACGCCGACTCCGACTATTCCGAAAAATACAGGCAGTAACGGCAAGAGATAAAAGGAGGTAAAAATGAAGAAAAACAACATACGAGATACTCCCGTCATCGTGATTCCGAAAGGTTACACGATAGATGACCTGATGGACTTCGACGATGAGGGGTACGAGAACGGCGAGCCGGCAATGGTAGAGGAGGTGAAAGTTGTCTTTGAATAGTGAAGAAAAGAATACGGCGTATGAGAAACTTACGCCGCAGAGAAAGCAGCTCGTTGATAAGGTAATGGAAAACCTTGAAAAAGGCAATCTCTTTTGGACGCAAGGTTGGGTATCGTCGGGCGCGCCGGAATCGGCGGTGACGGGTAAGAAATATCGTGGAATCAATAACCTTTTTC